>JAEELR010000223.1 GCA_016282835.1 Treponema sp.
ATCATCAACAATATAAACAATATTTTTCATTACGCGTTCTCCAAAGGCAGTTTAATTGTGATTTCCATTCCGTTGTTCTGTTCTGTAAAAAAGTCTATGGATCCGCCTATTAAGTCCATCCTGTCCTTCATAGATTTTAAGCCCAGATGCTCTTTGCTTCTTAGCTTTCGTTTTAATTCATCAGGATTACAGCCAATGCCGTCATCAGTAATATAAATCAAAAGCGTGTTGCCGTCTTTCTTTATAAAGATAGAAACCTGTGTAGCATAAGAATGCTTTTCTATATTTGTAAGACTTTCCTGAATTACACGGAAAAGATTCTGAGTTTCTTCTTTTTCCAGAACCGGATACTCAAAGCCCTGGTCAACCTTAAAAATACACGGAATATGAGTTCTTGCGCTAAACTGCTGAACCAGCGAGTTGATTATAGAAATAAGCTCCAGCTTAGAAGAGTCGCCGTCATTGTGGCTTGCAAGCTCCGCAGGTGTAAGGTTGTAACAGATGTTTCGCAGCTTAACAATACAGTCTGTTGCAAGGTCTTCTATCTTAGTCTGCTTTAGCTTGGAGCCTTCATCAACGACAAGGTTTTCGGTTTCAAGACGGAGGACGCGGATATCCTGTACAACCGAATCATGAATATCGCGGCTGATTTTTGCACGTTCCTTTTCCTGAATCTCAAAAATCATCTGGTTATGTTCTTTTAAGGTTCGTGCAGTCTTTTTCATTCTGCGGTTTTTATGCAAAAGCAGGGTGATGATAAAAATTGCAGAAAGAATAAAGGCAATTACAGCGCATAATTCAAAAACAACTATGCCCGGAGTTTCTATACCCTTAATAAAAAGCTTTTTGTTCTGTTTAAGGTCAATTTCCTGAGCCTTTGATAGAGCAGTAGCATAATCTGCAAATTTTTCAACTCCATCGGTAATACAGTTATAAACCCACCAGGAGCTTTCGTCTTTATCGCGGAGAATAAGAGTATAATCAGTATTACGCAGATTTAGTCTGGTTTCTGATGTATTTTCAGGGTCGTCCAGCAGGCTTTCGGTCCAGGGATTTTCAAAGGTCCAGTAAGAATGAAACTTTAAATCAATAACAGAATCCGGAATTTTAAAAACAAATCTGCCCTTTGTGTCTTCTATCTGATACAGCTCACTGCTTCTCCAACCGTCTTCAACTTCCCAGTTGGCTTTATCATGTAAAAGCCATACACCGCATTTATTTACAACCAGATGACCAATTCCTATATCCATTGCCTGATGAGAAAGACTGATTGGCTCCCATTCTTTACCGGTCTGGGTTCCAATCCAAAGTCCGTAGGAATTTCTTTCCAGATCTGCTTCATTTTCCCAGGCCGCTGTAAAATAGAATTTTTTAGAATACGGACTGAATATGAGATCCCTCACATCACCTTCGCAGGCACCCTGATCCCAGATAGCGAGCATGTTGTTGCTGTAATAATATTTATCAGAAGTAAAAACATAAATTGTATTATGCCAGCCTTCTTCTATAACGGCGTTCATCAGAAAGAGAGAATTATCTTCGTTACCCACACACTGGTAAATATACGTGTGGTTGAAAATTTCATTATGGTTCTGCCAGAAAGGCTTAGTTTTTTCAACTCCTTCCTTATCAAGAGCAGATACTGCACACGCGGCAAGAAGAGAAAATCCTAAAATAAAACTAAACTTCCGAATCTTCATCATGCCTATATAATACTCCATGAATTAAGAATAGGATATAGAGTTAAACTCACAATTTTTAATTTTTTGATTTTTTCTTAGACTGATTTACCCCTGGATTCCGGAAAAAACGTTGATTTTTCAGCTTTTTTTTGAAAATTGTGAGTTTAACTCTGTATTTTTTTTAAAATTTGGGGGTTACAATAAAATTGTAAACTAAAATAAATCATAAGGAGAAACGATTTATGAAAAAGATACTGTTGAAAGCAGTTTTGCTTACTGCTTTATTTTCGGTTTGTTTAACAGGCTGTTCTATGGGCGGCGGTGCAGATGGTGGCGCTGCTGGCGTTAACGGCGGCGGTAATGGCGGCGGCGGAGGAAGTTCCTCTAATGATGCTGTAGATAAACCGATTAGTGGAACTTTGACAAGTAAAGAAACCTGGGCAGGTAGTGATGAAAATGGTCCAATTACTTACTATATAAATAGTCAATATAAGATTTCGAGTGGTGGTACTCTTGAAATTAAAAATAATGCAATTGTAAAGTTAGGTCCAAATGGATCTATTATTTTGACCGGTACAGCTAAACTTGTAGCAGACGGTGTTATTTTTACCTCTTCAAAAGATCATTCTCGCGGCAGAAAAATTCTTGCAGCTGGAGAAGCAACACCAGCACCAGGAGACTGGAAGCAAATAAAAATAACAAATGGTGCCTATGCAGAATTTAAGAATTGTGAATTCTCATATGGAGGAAATGCATGTAGTACAGTTTATATTGCTAATTCTACAACAAAATCTTATTGCAAAATAGATAATTGTTTATTTAGAAATAATGCCGGTACAGATGCTGCAAACTCTTCTGTATATGCTGCCTTAAAATATGATGGTAATCTTACATATGAATATGATGATGGTAGTGAAATTAAAAGAAATATTGTAACAAATACAACATTTAAAAATAATGTATGGCCATTAAGTATTCCTGCACACTTTGATATTTCTTCTACAAATCATTTTGGAAAAGGCAATGAAGCAAATCAGTATAATTTTGTTTTAATAAATTCTGAAAGTATTGCCAGAGAAGCTACCTGGGGACATCAGGAAGTGCCTTATTTCCATCCTGAATCAAGCAGTTATCCAATTAATGTCAAGGCAAATGGTACTTTGAATATTGAAGGTGGTCCAGACAGCTCAGATCCAACAATTGTTGAATTTGATAGAAATGGTATACAAGTTAATAATGGAGGTCATTTGAAACCTTCAGAAAACGTTACTTTTACAAACTATGAAAAGAATCCGGACACAAAGTATAAAGGTATTTATTGTTATAAAAAAGTAACATACTATTATGTTAATAATTCTGGTAAACCTACTTATAATACTTCAAGCGGATTGAAATTGTTAGTATCTAATGATGCATTAAATATTCTGATTGAACATTATGAACCTACAAGCACAACTTATACAACAAATCAGTTTGCTGAAGCATACAAAAGAGAGATTCAGCTGGAAAATGGATATGAAGAATATACCTACAATTTTTAGTGAAAAATAGTTAATACTAAATAAGGCTCCCGTAATAGGGAGCCTTATTTATTTTTTCATTTAAGTTAGAAAAGGGTTAAGCCTGCACAGTAACTTTCTTCTGCAACTCCAGTACCTGTTCGAGGGAGAGACCGGTGATTTTTTGAATCTGTTCGGTAGATAGCCCCAGTAAG
>JAEELR010000224.1 GCA_016282835.1 Treponema sp.
CGATCAAACAATGAACAGCAAAACTAAGTCTTTTATTTTCGCATTATTTATTTTACTCACAGCAGGTTCTTTTTCTTACGCACAAAGCTCTTCTAAAAAAACAGAAGAACTCCCGAACGGTTATAAAGAAATCAGACTCGGGATGTCTGTTGATGAAGTAAAAAATGCCTTAAAAGCAGATCCATATTTTGGTTACCGCGGAGACAGGGATGTTTCGTTTTTGCCGGGCCGGGATAAAATTCTTATTGAAACAAACACATAAAAAACAGCGCCATTTTCTTTTTATGAAAGATGCTGGTTCCAGTTTTATAACGATAAGCTTTATATAATCACCATTAACTTAAAGCAGGCAAAAATTGATCACTATTCAATTTATTCAACCCTTACCGAAAAATACGGAAGTCCTGATTCACTAAATCCTGAAAAATCTACCTGGGAAAATGATTCTGTAATTATGTCACTGGAGCGCCCCTTAACCCTCAAATACACAGATAAAGTTACTTTTGAAAAATTACAAAATGAATCTGTTGTTAAAAAGAGTGCCGAAGAAATTTCACGACAAAAATTTTTAGACGAACTATAAAATACACTATTTAAACCGGATGCTTACTATGAAAAAGAATAATCTGCTGCTTTTAATTTTTTGTTTTTTACCGCTTGTTGTTTCCTGCGAATCTGTAAAATACAAACTTCCAAAAAAGAATTTAATCTTAGAAAGAAACGATGGAACTCAAATAACTGTAAGGGCAGAAATTGCAGCTAAAGAAGAAGAAAGAAACTGGGGCTTCATGCAGAGAAAAAATATTCCTGAAGGAACCGGAATGCTCTTTGTTTTCGAAAAAGAACAGGTACTGAATTTCTGGATGAAAAATACACCAACCCCTTTAAGCATTGCATACATCGACAAGAAAGGAATCATTACTGACCTTCACGACATGACTCCTTTCAGTTTAGCTTCTGTTACAAGCACACGCTCAGTCTGCTACGCGCTTGAAGTTCCTCAGGGCTGGTACGAAAAAAATAATATAAAAGCCGGAGATAAATTACTTCTTTCTTCGCTGAAATAATTTAGTCTCAAAGGGCTTTAAAATCTCAAAGGGATTCAAGCTGGGCTTTAGCAATTCTGTCGTTAGGATCTATTTCAAGCACAATCTGGAAATATTTTTTTGCTTCCTCTTTATTTCCTTTCTTCAAGCAGAGGCAGCCTAAGTTGCTGATAACCTTTGTATTATCGCCGTCTAAAATCAAAGCTTCTTTTAAAGTCTCATAAGCTTCATCAATTTCACCGGTTTCCATCTGGCAGATTGCAAGTTCATTCAGTGTATCAGCGCTTTCGTCTCCGCCTTCACATTCGCGTGCTTTATAAAATGCCTGTTTTGCATCCTCAAAGCGCTCCAGTCTTCTCAAGCCCCAGCCAAGCAAAAACCATGCATTCCATACAGCAGGATTATCGCGGATAAACAGTCTGATTTCTTCAAGTCCCTGCTCTTCCTGTCCGTTTGCAATTAATTCATAAGCGTTGTGGAATCTGTCATTTTCAAGATTGCGGTTATTTATTTTGTCGATTATTTCCTGCGCTCTCTCTTTTTTGTACAAGCCGTTATCGCCGAGTTCCTTATCATTTAAATCTGAAACAAGTGCAAGATAACTTTCAAAGCAGCTTTTTCCTTCACTGTAATTTCTTTTCTTTAAGTGATAGAAGCCCGCATTAAAATAAGCATCAGGGATTTCAGGATTTGAATCCATGGCATCTGTATAATATTTTAAGGCAAGTTCATCGTAAGCATCTGCATCATCATTTAAATCATTGTTTCTATACGAATCTGCTTTCTGGTCAAAGAAAAGTGCAATGTTAAGTACAATACTTTTATCTTCCGGAGAAAGTCCCTTTAAGGCCATCCAGATTTCTTCTGCTAAATCCCAGTTTTCATTTTTGGTCTTTAAGATAGCAGCTTCTGCCAGTTCCTTTTTTATACCCGGGCGGGCATCATTCATAATTTTTCTATAGTAATCTGCGTGTTCATTCTTTGAGTCATATGCAAGAACTGTTAAAATGCCTGAAAGAATCTGCTCCTGTGTAATATCCGAAATGTCCAATGATTCTGAATCACTTCCATCTTTTTTCTGTACAGGAAGTTTTATTTTAGGATCAATCTGCAGGGCATTATCAGAAAGTTTTAAATTTTCCGGCACCTGAATAAAATAAACAGAACTTAAAGGGTTTGAGTTCATATAACTTCTCCAAATTATTTTTTACTAATTAAATTATTTCTTATTAATTGCTGGCTGTTGACTCAACTAACACTTTCTCAGCTTGTGACTCATTTTCAGATACAACTGCAGAAGAAACTGTATTTTCAACGACCTGAGAAGGAAGTTCCTGTACGGTTGAAGAATTTGCATTTGCTTCTGGCTGGGCTTCTTTCATTACTTCCAGATTGTCATTTGCAGAATGTATAGTAAGTTCATCTTTTCTAAGCATTGATAAGTAATTATTGATTCTGATTTTATACTGTAAAGGAATTTCAGGCTCAACAAAATGAATATTTGCTACAACTAAATCCTTTCGGCCTTCTATAAGACCAGTAGCTTTAATAGTTCCTTTTATTACAACTTTCTCAAGCGGTTCTTCAAACTCAATATTTAACAAAACTTCTTTATCCTTCAGGAATTGAGCGAGTCCCATAAGAATAATTTTTGCTCCGCCAAAGGAAATATCCTGCAAAATACAATGGCGTGGAACCTGCTGAACAACAACAATAGTTTCCTTTTTAATGATATTTAATTTTCTAAGTGAAGTCTGGGTTATTAATATACGGTCTTCTTTTCTTCTAAGTGCATTTGCATTTGCATCGAGGAGACGGCCTATCATAGTTATTAAATCTTCAGCCGGTCTTTGAAGATACTGCAATTTAATAATAGCTAAATCGTCATTATCCATATAAGGTACAATTTCAATGACACGGGCAGCAACAAAAAAGCTGATAATCTGGCCACTTTCCTGATAAAAACTGTAGCGCAAATTTACCTGTGCATTTGGTTTTGCTGACAAAGCTTTATATGCCCCGCCGGAAACTCCAATGATAATCTTAGCATTTGTAAATGAAGTTGAATTAATAATACAAGGCCATTGAGAACCTTCAAATTTAATGTAAACCTGGCGAGGATCCATTCGTAAAGTTTTTACAATTTCCTTAGTGAAAGCTATTTCTGTATCTTTATATTCTTCATATAGCCGCGTTGCAGCTTGAGCCGTAAGATAATTCATTACCTATATTTTAATTGAAATCTATAAACATGTAAAGAATATGATTTATAGACCTGACATCAAATCTTTCCACAAAAAAATATTTCGCATAGTCTTGAATACACATAGAAACTTTATTTATAATTTTGTAAAGGTGGAAAATTATGGAAGACGAAGTAGTTATAACAGAAGCTAATAAAGCTGTAGAAACAATTTCAGCTGTTGGAGAAGAAATTGCAAATCAAACAAAATCATTCTGGCATGTAGATGATATTGCAAAGTATTGTACCTTGCCAAACATTATTAGAATTGCAGTAGCACTTCTTTCAATTTTAATATTTACAATAATCTATAAGATAATAAAGAAAATTACTAAAACACATATCCAGAATAAATTTGGAAAACACGTTACAACGATTGTAGAAAAAATAATTAAATACATTTTCTACATAATCATTGGCATGTACATTTTGAATCTTTTTGGAATTGATTTGAAAGCTATATGGGGCGCTGCTGGAATCGCCGGTGTTGCAATCGGTTTTGCTGCCCAGACAAGCATAAGCAATTTAATCAGCGGTATTTTTATAATGACTGAACATGCAATGAAAGCTGGTGACTATATTACTTTAGGTGATATAAGCGGAACAATTGATTCAATTGGACTTTTAAGCACACGCGTAAAAACTTTAGACAATCAGATTATAAGGGTTCCTAACAGCAGCATTATAAACGGAAACCTTACAAACTTTAACAAATTACCTGTAAGACGATTTGTATTTAGCGTTCCTGTTGCTTATGAATCGAACATGGAAAAGGTATTGGATGTCTGCCAGAAAATTCCTTCTTTGTGTCCTTCAGTTTTACAGGATCCAGCGCCTGCAGTTTTCTACGACGGCTTTGAAACTGCAATAATGATTAAAATTGCCGTATGGTTTAAGACTTCTGACTTAATTCAAGTAAAGAATGAAATGTATGTTAACATCGTAAATGAATTGAGAAAGAATGATATAGAAATTCCTTATGAGAAGTTTGACATTAAACTGATTAACGACAAGGATGAAACAAAGGCTGCAAAAATTGAATCAAAACCTGCAACAAAAACAGGCACTAAAAGCACCGAAAAAAAATCAGCTAAAGCAAAAAAATAATAACAAATATTAAATCGAAACAATTTTAAACATATTCTCTTCTTTAGGATTTAAGAGGAGGATATGTTTTTCGCACGGTAAAATTTCTTCTTTATCGTGAGTTACATGCACTAAAGTTGTTGTTCCTGTTTCAGAAATTTTTTGCAGGAGAGTCAGAATTTTTCTCCTGCAGTCTTCATCAAGTCCGTGGCAGGGTTCATCCAGTATAAGCACTTCCGGCTCTTTTACTGCTGCCCTCAAAATTAGAATTGCCCTTTGCTCCCCGTAGTTTAATGAAGAAAATGTTTCATTCTCGCGTCCTGCAAAGCCGCCAAGCTTTAACCACTCGCGTGCAATTGCTTTTTCGTAATCGCCGGGAATTTCATAAAGTCCTATAGAATCTTTAAAGCCGCTTATGATGACATTAATGAGTGAAGTTCCGCCAACCATTCTGTATTCAACATGAAGCCTGTAGCTTACAATGCCAAGCCGCTTTTTTATATCCCAGATAGTTTCTCCACTACCCCGCCTTTTGCCAAAGATTTTAATGTCCTCGCGAAAGACCTGCATATTGTCGCCGGTAATCAGTTCAAGCATTGTTGTCTTTCCGCTTCCATTTGGTCCCTGAATTAAATAATGTTCACCGCGTTTTATCTGCCAGCATAAATTTCTTAAGACAAGTTTTTCATCCCAGCCGACATTTACATTGTTAAAGCTAATTAATACATCATCCTGGCTTTTCTCTTTTCCAGATTGATTTATGTACTTACTGTCTTCACGAATTTTTTCAAGATGAGAAAGAAACTCCTGTATTTGATTTTGATTTTCTTTTTCATTCAGTTTTTCCCTGTTCTTCAGCAAAGTCTCGTATTCGCTTCTATTACCGCAGAAAGAAATTTTTGAATCGTTAAACTCCAGGACCTTATTTATACTTGAAGGAATTTCTGCAAACCTGTCTGCACTCAGAATAATCCGCGGGAAAGTAAAATCATTCTGTGAAGCATTTAACTGTCTTGAAACAATTGTTTCTATAAAATCGAAAAGTATTTTTCTGGAAAGCGTATCCAGCCCCTCAAACGGATTACTCAAAATAATTAACGAACAGTTTGAAAGTAAGGCACGGCATAAAAGCGTTCTTCGAATTTCTCCTGTAGACATAAAATGAAGTCCACGGTCCAGGATATTTTCTATTCCGCAAAGTTTTACTTCCGGCAAAGTTTCAAGCCTTGAAGCAATTGCTGGTAAAGGGGCATGGCGTTTTGAAGAACCACCGAGCACTTCGCAAATGTATTCGCGGGCAGTTCGACCTATATCAATTTTATCTATATATTCACTTTCATCCCTGAGTCTTTCTTCTTCTATAAGCTTTGCAGCAACTTCCAGAGAAACGAGGGCAGTTTTTTCCCTAAAAACATTTTTGTAAAAAGCTTTGTCTGAAACACATGCAAAATCTAATTCACTGGAAAGTGCACTGATAAAATTTTCTTTTCCGCTTTTATTATTTCCACAAACAAACCAGGCTTCACCTTCCTGCATAGTCCAGGAAAAATTTGAAATTAAAGTTTTTGCTTTACTTTGAATATTACAGTTTTTTATCTCAATGTATTTCATTTTATTTACGCTTCATTTTAGAAAAAATACTTTTCTTATTAGCCGCATTGTCAGCTTTCTTTTTCTCGTTTTCATAGTCTATATAATTTGTTATTACAATATATGAACCATCGTCCTGTCTGATTCCTGTAATAAAAATTTTAACCCATAAATATGAACCGTCTTTTCTTAAGGCTCTGTAAACATGTTCTGCATGATTTACTTCATTCTTGTTAAGGAATTTTGTAGCGATTAATAAAAATGCCGGCCTGTCTAACGGATGAATTACTTTTAATGCATCTTTATTTTTCCATTTCAAAACTTCTTCTTCTGTAAATCCTGATAACTGTAAAAACTGTGAGTTTAATTTCAATACAGTGATATTTGTAAAATCAAAACCTTTGTTAAATTCAAAACTGATATGCATTAAGCACATTCCGACTAACGAATTATTTAATAAGGTACTGAGCTGTTCATTAGCAATTTTGAGTGTACTTTCTGTAATCTTTTGCTGGGTGATATCATCAAATAGAAGATATAAAGTATAACGGCTGCCATATGAAGAAAGATTCCAGATATGAGTTTTTATCCACAACGGAGAATTATCCTTGTATTTTAAGAAAGATATAACACAGGTAATTTCCTTATCTAAAGTTATAGCCTGATTTATAGAATCAATTAGTACTCCACTTCTGTCATGTTTAAATCTATTTTGAAATCTTTTTTGAACTTCTACAAACGGAATTTCTAACATTCCAAAAAGCGAAAGAGTTTTATCATTACATTTTATCAGAGAAATTCTTTCTTTTTCATATTCTATTATTGCAGCCGGCCCGTTATATTTTTCAAACATTATTGATTCTGTTGCTTCCGGGTCATTTAGTTTTTGTATATCAAATTTTCCGTACAGGGTTTTCTTTATAGAAAAAATTTTTTTACTTGATTTATTTAACAAAAGCCTGAAGTCAGTTTCAGGCATTGGTCTGCCGTATAAATATCCCTGAATAATATCACAGCCTATGGCCTTTAAAAATAATGCCTGGGAATCTGATTCAACTCCTTCGGCAATTGTTATAAGATCCAGATCGTGAGCCATTCTAATCACTGAAGTAATAATATTTCCACCACGGTTTGAATTTTCTGACTTTTTAAAAAATCCCATATCAAGTTTAAGGTAATCAATCGGGATATCTTTTAAAACATTTAATGATGAATAGCCCGAACCAAAATCATCCATCGCAATCGAAAAGCCTAACTCTTTAATTCTTTCCAGTCTGGAAATTAATTTTTCAGTGTCATACATATATGCACTTTCAGTTACTTCAAAATGGATGTATTCAGTTGGAATCCTATACTGACTTTTTAATCTTTCAATTACATAAATAAGAGAATCAGTCTCAAGACTTACACGGGAAATATTTATAGAAACAGGAACAATTTCCATTCCTTCTTCAATCCATGAATGAATAAGCTTAAACGCTTTTTCCCAGATTAATCTGTCTAAAGTCCTGATGTATCCATTTCGTTCAGAAATAGGAATAAAAAGTCCCGGGCTTATTGTTGAACCATCAGGAAGAATCCAGCGACACAAACATTCTGCTCCTGCCAAAGAACCGTCTAAATTAAACTGCGGCTGAAAATAAACATGGAACTCATCATTCTTTATTGCATGCTCCATTTTAGATGTAATTTCAACTTCAAGCTTTATTGTATCTGCCAGGGCATCCGTATAAAAAATATAAGAATTGTGCGCCCAGACCTTATTTGTTTCCATTGCAATTTCAGCACAATTCAAAGCGTTGTCAATATCATTAGAAGTTCCTTCATATTTGATTAAGCCAACGCGCATTGTAATAGGAATTTCAACACCGAATTTTGTAGCATCAAAATACTTTATAGTCTTCAGGTTACCGATTTTTGTGGCTGAAAATTCAAACGCAAAAACAATAGTCCCTGCTTCCATTCTGCAGACCAGGCATTTCTTTTCCAGATATTCATACAAGCTCTCTGCCAGGAAAGCTAAAACCTGATTTCCGGTTTTTCTTGTATAAAGATTATTTATATATTTTAATTTATTTATATTTCCAATACACAAAACCCAGGATTTTTCAGGCTCTGCTTCACATAAACTCTTAAACTTAGAAAGAAAGCCCTTGTAATTATAAAATTGAGTGACTTCATCTACAAAATCGGGAGACTCTATATTACATTTTCCATAGGTGTGATTTTCATTTTCTATAATATCCATACTTTTTCTCTTAATGTTAATTATAACACTTTAATCAAAATATAGCATTTGTTTTTTTAATTTTATTTCTTAAAAAATTAACAAATTTTCAGTCTTCAGAAATATATTTGTTTGCAAATTCCACATTCTCGCTTATAATTGAATCTATGGAAAAAATTGAGAAACTTATAGAATATTACGACGAATTATTTCCAGTAAAAGAAGAAAAAGTTACATTCTTTGATAATTTATTAAAAGAATTCCAACAACCTGCAAAAATTCTTACCATAAATTGTGGAACTGGATTATTTGAGCAAAAGTTAGCAAAAATCGGCTACGATATTACAGGCATTGAAGAGAGTGCTGAGTTAATTAAACGAGCCAATTTAAGACGAAGAACGCAATTAATGTATATCCGTTATTTCCAAATGCTATATTCTGATATTTCAAAATTTTTACACTGTGGATTTTATAATGTCATTTCTATTACTGATAATAAAATTATGTGCCTTGAATCCAGAGAACAAATTAAAGATTTTTTTATAAACTGCAAAAAGCTTCTTTCAAATAATGGAGTTCTGGTTCTGGAACTTCCTAACTTCGAAAACACTTCTCATTTATCATCAATTAAACTGCCTGTAAGACAAAGCATAAGAACTAAAATGATTTCTGAAATACATACAAATTCTTTTGGAGATAAATTCCTTAAAAGTGTAATTGAAACAGGAAACGGGAATATCACAACTATTTTCAACAATAAACCAGTTTACACGCTTGAGCCTGAAGAAATTGAAGACTTCGCAGCAAATGCAGGCTTTCATAGAGCTGATTTTTATTCTGATTATAATAAAAACACTTTCACCGGTGATGAAGAAAGTTATATTGTTGAACTTAAATAACTTGAGCCGGGTTTATATCAGTTTATTTTCCAGTGATTTCCTTCGCGAACAAAACGCTTTGAATTAACTTCTAGCAATCTTCCATCTTCGCCAAGCATTTTTATCATTGAAGTAATCGGGTTAACTTCTGTTATTCTGAATGCAGTTCCATCGTAGAAAATTTTAATTCCTTCGCCCGGAAGTGATTTTCTTGATTCAGCATACCAGTCATATTCATAGCTTAAACAGCACAAAAGTCGTCCGCACTGTCCGCTGATTTTCATTGAATTAAGGCTCAAATTCTGTTCTTTCGCCATTTTAATACTGACAGGCTTTAGTTTATCGCTTACAGAATTACAGCAATATGGTCTGCCGCAAACTCCTAAGCCGCCAGTAATTTTACTTTCATCGCGGACACCAATCTGTCTGAGTTCAATTCTCATCTTAAACACAGAAACTAAATCTTTTACAAGTTCCCTGAAGTCTACACGATTGTCACTTGAGAAGAAGAACAATGCTTTTGGTTCACCAACAAGAAAATGCACCGAAATAAGTTTCATATCAAGCTTATGGTTCGTAACTTTTTCCCTGAAGATTTTAAATGCGTCCTTCTCTTTTTCCAGTAAATCACTTGCCTGAGACAAATCTTCTTTTGTTGCTTTTCGTTCAACTTCTACAACATCAGAAGGCTTTATACCAATAGGTGTATTTGCTTTTCCCAAAACTTTCGCAAGGTCTAAGCCGTATCTTGTAGGGATAATTACAGAATCACCCGGCTGAACTTTTATATCATCTGGAAGTGTAGAATAAATACCCTCGTTTGAATATTCTAATTTTAATTTATATAAATTCTCAGGAAAAACATATTTTTCAGATGAAGTTGTTTCTACATTTTCATCTTCAAGTGCACGTAAATCTTCCTGACTATCTTCAATATCCTGTTCAAAAATATCTGACATAACTGTTTCCTTTTTTTATTCTATCAATTAACTTGCCATAAGGTCTATAAGAAGTCCCTTTATTTCATCAACCTTTGCAAGCATGCTGATTACATCCCTGTGAGTTGAAAGCATATATGAAGCAATTTCATCTAATTTCTGATTGATTATTACAACCTGAACCTTAGGATTTTTCTTTTTAGCAGAAGGCCTGAAGGTTTTAGGCGTATGAACTTTCACTTCAAAATTCTTTTTGGTTAAGAACTTTAAAAACTGTGAAACCTTTTTTTTATATTCTGCAAACTCCTGCGGCATGGGATTTTCACGAAGTTTATCTGCAGCCATTTCAGCTTCATCCCTTAAATAAATTGCAGCTTCTTCATCATCCATTCCAGAAATTTCTACAGGAAAACCTTCTTGAATTAAAAGATATTCTTCCTGCTGTTTTTCCAGCGAACTCGAAAATGTTTTTTTCTTTGTCTTCTGAGTTTTTTCTTTGCCCTGAGATTTTATGGTGTTTTGAGAAACAAGTTGAGATGCACTTAAGAACGCACTTTGATTGATTCCGTCTACAGCCATGACTTATACCATAAAGGATTTTTTTGCAAAAGAAACAGTATTTTCCCAATCAGAAACAGCCTTTTGAAATTCTGCTTCACTTACCAGAGATATACAATGTCCGTGAATTATAACTTTATCATCTGACTGCAAATAATGAGTTTGAATGTCACCTAAAACAACTGTTGTAGAAGTAAGCTTTACAGAATCAGGAGCAATAATATTCCCTTTAATTATACCGCCAATAACCGAAACTGAACGGGCAATAATATTTCCTTCTATGCGGGCGTTTTCACCAATAATTACATTTCCGGTAGTTTCTAAATTTCCTATGAGGTCTCCGTCAATCCTGACAAAACCGTTTACTTTAAAATCGCCTGTGATAGAAGAACCAAGACCAATTAAGCTATTAAGTGAAATATCGTCGTTAAGCATTTAATTATTTTACGTTTATATATTTTGCAGGATCAACAACATCAGAACCGATGTGAACTTCATAATGTAAATGCGGAGCCGTAGAAATTCCTGTATTACCAATATTTCCTATAATCTGTCTTTGTGTTACAGAATCGCCCTTACGCACTCTTGTTGCTGAAAGATGGGCATAGCGTGTATAAATACCGTGCTTATGTTTTATGATTATAAAGTTTCCAAAGCTGTCATTGTAGCCAACAGTTACTACCTGACCATTTGCGGTAGCAATAACTGGGTCACCGGCACTTCCTGTACCAAAGTCGAGGCCTTTATGAATATACCACTGATGATTAATCGGGTGGATGTTCTGACCGAAAGCCATTGAGATATGACCTACACCATTTTTAATCGGCCACAAATTCGGAATGTCACTGAATAAAGCTCCCTGGTTTTCAAGCATTTTTCCAATCTGCTCTACAGGATGAACTGCATTCTCCAGGTACGATGTAAGCTGTCTTACATCAGCAGTTTCTTTTAAAGTTCCTGAAGTAATGTCCTGTGTGTCGAACAATGAAGAAAGGTCACTGTGTTTTCCAAGATTTCTTGTTGTGCTTCCAGACTGATTTATACCGAGCAATGCCAAAGACTGACTTAATGATGTCTGGAATTTTTTTGCCGACTGTAAAAGATTATTGTTTTCATCGCGAAGTTCATCAAGACTCGCAAGTGTCTGTTTATTCTCTTCCTTGAGTCTGGAAATTTCTTCGCTGCTCACAGAATTTCTGTTGTTGAAATATACAAATGAACATGCAATGCCTGCAAGAATTATAAAACTGAATACCATTGCAAAAACATTTGTCTGGATATTTAAAACTTTTCCTTTTGAATGAGGCACGAGCATTATAGTAAATTTACTATCAAATACCCTGAATATACTCACAAAAAAATGCCCTATCTTAACGAAAAAATTTTCGCACTTTTTCATAAAACGAGAAACAAAACTTTTTTCTACATGTTTGTATCTTCTAGAATTTGCCAATTGTATTTCCTTTCAAATTAAAAGTATAGCAAAGTAAAAAACTGTTGTCAAACCTCGTATTCCCTATCTATATTTTCGACTTAAACCCTTAAAAACTAAAATCTGTTAAGAATTAATTCCTAAGGGCTTCTTGCAAGTTACTATTTTATTTGCTATTATACACTTGCTCAGATGCCTGGCACGTATCTGTTAGAAAACCCCGCGAGAGCCGGAAGGCAGCAACGGTATCTTTCTAGACGCGGTGCCCGGGTTTATCTGGGCTTTTTTTTTAGTCTTTTGTAACAGCGTTAATTCTATCCATAAGCGGCGGGTGATTATAATTAAACAGTGAATAGATTTTTGGAACGCTGCATTCACTTAAGTTTTCTTTATTAAGTTTTATTAAAGCAGTAGCAAGCGGTTTTCCAGAATTACATAAATCTTTAGAAAATTTATCTGCCTGGAATTCATCTTTTCTGCTTGCACAATTTGAAATCAAAGAAGTGATAAAAGTAAAGCCTTCAAAAACTAAACTCAGTAAAAAGATACCGAGTAACTGCTGCATTCCCTGAACTTGAGAAGATTCCTCCAATGAAGAAACTATACCAAAGCCAAAGCCTTCATACAAAGCTGGAATGCGGGAAAGAAGATTTACCACAAATAATGAAACAAATGTTAACGGAATACTTATGAGCATCTTCTTAATGATGTGATGATGCTTATAGTGTCCCAGCTCATGTGCCAAAACAGCTTCAATTTCTTCATGTGAAAGCTGCGCAATTAAAGTGTCATAAAGCACGACTCTTTTACTTTTTCCAAAACCTGTAAAATATGCATTGCTATGCTTAGAACGTTTTGAAGCATCCATAACAAAAATACCCGAAGCTTTAAATCCAACTTTTTCCAGTAAAGCTTCAAGACGCTCCTTTAACTCGCCCTCTTCAAGCGGTGTAAACTTATTGAAAATCGGTGCAAGCAAAACAGGATATATAAATGAAAGTCCCAGACTAAACGCAACGATTACAATTGAAAGAATGAACCACCACGACTTTATATGAATCAACACAGCCATAGCCAGGCATAAAAGCGGGAGAGAAATTACAAGAGAAACAAGAAGGCCTTTTATTTCATCAGCGAGCCACATCTTAAAATTCATTGTACTGAAGCCGTATTTCTTTTCGATTTTAAATTCCCTGAATAAATCAAACGGAATAGAAATAATATCTTTCGGAATGGCAGTTATAAGTGAAAACAGAATTGCAGTAAAATAGGCATTGTGAGTTAAATTCCAGCTCCACTTAAACACTTCAACATAAAACCCTGAAAAAACTAAAACAAGGTTCAAGGCCAGAAACACAATTGACTTTGGAATATAGAAAAAATACTTTGCGTTTTCATATTTAACGGTCTTCTCTAAAGTAGAAGAATCAAAATACTCTTCATAGCCTTCAGGAACTTCTTTCCCGTGCTTTTTCCTGAAACCAAAATCTACAGCTTCCAGCGTATGATCTAAAAGAAAATTAATTGCTGTGCCGCAAATAAATAAAATCACAAAAATATTTGAATAATTCATATCAACTTCCTTTAGTCCTGGAAAACAATATTGCCTTCAAAGAATGTAGCTAAAACTTTTCCGTAAATTGATTTGCCCTCAAGCGGTGTAAATTTTCCCCTGCTTGCAAATTCTTCGCCATAAACTTTCCATGCATTATCTAAATCAACAACTACAAGGTTTGCAAGCTTTCCTTCTTCTAAAGTTCCTTCATCGTTTAAGTTTAAAAGCTTAGCAGGATTAGCTGACATTAAAGCAGAAAGTTCTTTCAGCGAAAAATTGTTTTCCTTTACTAAAGTTGTGTAACATACACCGAAGGCTGTTTCCAATCCGCTGAAACCCGGTGCTCCGTTTTTTTTGTCTTCATCAGAATGTGGAGCGTGATCTGTTGCAATAACATCTGCAGTTCCATCCTTTAAAGCTTCAATAAGAACTTTTCGTTCAGCGTCTGATTTTAATGGCGGATTTACAATATTTAAAACACCATCGCCATCACTTGTAAGACCAATATGATGAGGAGTAATTTCGCAGGTTACATTAAGCCCTTTTTTCTTAGCCTCACGAACCATCTCTACAACATTTGAAGTGCTTACATGACACAAATGCAAATGACAGCCGGCCTGTTCTGAGAGCAAAATATTTCTGCTTGAAGCACAGTCTTCTGCGAGGGCTAAAATTTTATCTGCCTGCTTTAAATTTTCTTTTGCTTTCTTTTTGTCAGGAGTTTTCTGATTCAATAATTCCAGCGCCTTAATCCTGAAGGTTTTTGCATAGGAAGCTAAGAAAGGATCTTCGCAGTGACAGCTTACAATAATATTTTTCTTTGCAGCAATTTTCATTCCCTCAAGCATTACATCAGAATTAGTAACTTCTTTTCCATCTTCTGTAATTACAGGAACAACTTTTGAATTCAATTTTTCCAAGTGGCTTACATCTTTTCCTTCAAAATCTTTTGTGATGCTTACACTCTGGAACACTTTAATTCTTCCAGTTTTTTTTGCTTTTTCATTATTAACTTTTACCTGCTCAAGAGATGAAATTACAGGCTTTGTATTTGGCATTAAAACTAAAGTGCTGAATCCACCGGCTGCAGCTGCTAAGCTTCCAGATTCAATATCTTCTTTGTAAGTTAAACCCGGATCCCTGAAATGTGCATGCATATCAATAAATGAAGGTAAAACTGTATTTCCTTTTGCATCAAATTTAGAAACATTTTCGTCGCAAAGCATTTTTTTTACAGTTTCAGCTGAAGGAAAGCCCTCGATTTTTTTTCCGTTTATAAGGATTGCACCTTTTTTTATATCAAGATTTTTATCAACTAAATGAGCATTATAAATCAATAACAATTTATCTTTCATTTATTACTCCATTTCTACTTATGTTACTCTTCTTCAAAGGCACCTATTGTTCCTGCGCTGTAAGTTGCATCACAATAAATACATCTGTACTGTTTCTTTTCTTTGTTCGCCAGTCTGAATTCATGAGGAACATAATGCTCTGTTGTGGTTATGCAGCGGGGATTTTTACATTCTATAATGTTTGTAATTTTTTCAGGCAGTTCCATTTTTATTTTCTTAACGATTTTACTGTCCTGAATAATGTTTACCGTAATGTTTGAATCGATATAACCCAAAATGCTGTAATCGATATTTATGATGTTATCGATTTTAATCATATCTTTTTTGCCGGATTTTTTTGATGCCGCATTCATTACAAGCGCTGCAGTGAAATTAACATTATCAAGCCCCAGCCACTTGAATACTTTCCAGCCAAGACCAGATTCAATATGATCTATAACAAGTCCATTTTTTATTTCTTCTATATTTAACATCGTTATTCCCCATTAAAAATAAATTCTACTCAAGACTTCCTGTAAGCTTTGCAATTAAAGCCATGCGTGCATACATTCCGTATTTAACCTGCTTAAAATATGCTGCACGAGGATCATCATCAACTTCCGGCGCAATTTCATTAACTCTAGGAAGCGGGTGAAGTACAATCATATTTTTTCTTGCGAGTTTCATTTTTGCATTATCCAGAATGTAGCTGTCCTTTAAGCGGATGTAATCCTGTTCGTTAAAAAATCGTTCCTTCTGAACGCGGGTCATATACAGAATATCAAGCTCGCCAATAACATCTTCAAGTCTTTCTGCATTCATAAATTCAATTCCTGCAGGTTTTAAAATATCTTCTGTAATGTATTCCGGAACCTTCAATTCCTGTGGGCTAATAAAAATAAATTTATTCTTTGGATAGCGGCTCATGGCTTTTGCTAAAGAATGAACTGTACGGCCAAATTTTAAGTCGCCGCAGAAACCAATTGTATGTCCTTCAAATCCACCCTGCAAAGAACGGATTGTTAAGAGGTCCGTTAAAGTTTGTGTCGGATGATAATGTCCTCCATCGCCTGCATTGATTACAGGTACGCTTGAAAAATTCGAAGCTAACAGCGCAGAACCTTCTTTAGGAGATCTCATTGCAATTACATCAACATAAGAACTGACAACACGAATTGTATCTGCTAAAGTTTCTCCCTTTGATGTTGAAGTATAACTTGCACTGGCAAAGCCTTCCACAGTTCCACCTAAATGGAGCATTGCTGCTTCAAACGAAAGGCGGGTTCTTGTACTTGGTTCAAAAAAAAGTGTCGCAAGAATTTTCCCACGACACACATCTTGATAAGAAACTGGATCTACAATAATTTGTTCTGCAAGTGAACACAATTCTTCAATTTCACCTACCGTTAAATCACCTGGCTCTATTACATGACGTCCCTTTAACATTCACTACCCCTGCTAAAAATTTTGCAGTTAGTGTAGCATATTTTTTCATTCAGTAACAGTAGAAGGAAGCACATTCAGTAAATCGAGGAAACCGTCTTTTACCCTGGCTTTGTACGACTTGTCTTTATAACACAAAGTAATTTCTTCAATATAAGGCCTGCCGCTTTTTGTGAATACAGAAGCTTCTTTTATAACTCCATTTGTCCATAAAAGGTTTATAAAAATATTTCCCCTAAGCTGAACTGACTGTATATTTCCCGATTCAAAACCTTTTGCAAGATTCTCAAGCAATGAAATTTCAACTCTGTGATTTACAATTTTACTTGAAACAATTCCTTCCAGCAGAGGGCAGAACAAAGAATAGTCTGCGTTCTCAAGTGAGGTTTTTACACTCTTAGCTTTTTCATTCAGCTTTTCGCAGTTCATTTTCAAAAGCAAATGCTTGTATCCGATTATATCAATATCAGTTTCCTTTCCGATATTTTCTGCAGCCTCAATGACGCGCGAGAAAACAGAAGCAATCAAATTTAATACGGAAGGATTCTGCTCCTGGAAAAACAAACCGTCTTTTTTACACTCACAAAAATATGGTGAAAAATAAACAGTCTCTTTGTTCTCCTCAACAGTTACATAAGCTTCAATGAATTTGCAGACAGCCTTCAGATACTTAAACACTTTCTTCAGGAACTCTTTGTTCTGAGTGAAGTCATAATAATCAAGTAAGTATTCAGCAAAATACAAAGCCCCGATATTTTTGAATGAACAGCGCAAATCATTTCCATCAGGAGCACTGTCGCCCCAGATATTTGTAGCAGAGTGAATTACAGCACCCGGTAAATCATACAAAGAAGAAGCAGAAAGTGTCGCATGATTAAACAAAAGCTTTGTAAAATTTATTAAGTGTTTTTCTTCATCTTCTGACGCTATAAAATCAGTAAACAGAACTGAAGGCAATTTTCCTAAATTTATTTTTCGCTCTCCATAGTCTTCATCGCCTTTATACCACAGACTTTTTGGAAGCGGCGGCAGAACAGATTTTTTTGTATGAGAAGAAATTAAAAGATACTTGCACAGATTCAAAAAGGTTTCACTGTCTTCATTATTTTCTATATGAATGGAATTTTTTTCGAACACAGAAGAATAATCCCTGATATGTTCATTTTTTATATTTGTATAAACTCCTGATGAAGCAAAGCACAATTTTTTCAGCGCCAGATCCGTACACCAGTTTAATAACGATTCGCTCTTTGTCCGCTTAAAGGCTCTTCTTCTATAAGCCATTTTTCTGTAAGCAGATTCAACATCAATATAAAGAACAACATCATCAGCATTTTCAACAATTAAATTATCACCACAAGTTGAAACCTTTCCGCCCGAAGTAACTGCTGAAATCATTGTCACATAGGGGATTCCATTTTTACTTTGAAGAACCACAGTGTCATCAGAACACGCGTAAGCTTTATATGCTTCATCATTTTCAAACCTTGCACGAAGGAAAATACTTTTTGGAATGGAAGCGCTGATATGAACTACAACAACATCCTGCGAAACACTGACAAAAGTTTCCTGCGTAAAATTGATGCTGCTTCCCGTACTGTTTTCAGAAAAATCTGCTGTACTTGGGCTTGAGCTTTCAGATGTAAATGAAGTAGTTTCTATTGCTGTAGATAAGTCAAGTTCCCTTGAGTAATTTTGAATTGAACCGTAAGGATTTTTTCGAACGCCATTAAAATTTTCCAGCCCGTAATTTTCTGCGTTGTAAAAATCAATATGAAGCTCGCCTGCATTTTTAAAATAGCTCATTGACTTTGGAGTTGAACTTAAACTTTCAAAAACAAGCTCCTGTGCCTCACTAAACTGATTAAGCTGTATGTATTTTTTTATCTTATTAAAATTCTTACTTCCACTTGGATTGTTCCTGTTAACAAAATCCTGCGACCAGATAGACTCTTCGTTAAGAGAAAAAATTTTATGAGAAGGGCTGCCGTATACTTTTACCCCTAAGCGGCCATTTCCTAAAGCAAAACCTTCTTCAAAAGATTCTGCAGGGCTTTCTTTTTTTATAACACTCATTTACTTCTCCTCTCCCTCATAAAAAATAATTTGTACAAAAAAAATGGTGACCTTAAAAAAAGCCACCATATAAAATTCATAAGTAAAAACTAGAACTTAGCTTTTCTCAAACGAACCTGCTCTATATCCTCACAGAATAATTCGCGAAGGTCATTTAAGCCTAAAGCCATCAAAGCCATTCTATCTATACCGATACCCCAGGCAAGAACAGGAACATCAATTCCCATAGCTTTTGTTACTTCCGGTCTGAATATTCCCGAACCGCCAAGCTCGAACCAGCCGAGTTTCGGATGCTTTATATGAACTTCAATAGAAGGCTCTGTGAAAGGGAAGTATCCTGGAACGTATTTAACTTCTGTAGCTCCTGCAATTTCTACTGCGAACATTTTCAACATTCCCAAAAGAGTGCGCAAGTTTACATCGTTACCCAAAATAATTCCTTCTGTCTGATAGAAGTCACTCAAGTGAGTTGCATCAACTTTATCGTAGCGGAAACAGCGTGCAATACCAAAGTACTTGCCAGGAATTTCTGCCTTATGCAACTGATGAGCAGAAAGAACTGTTCCCTGTGAGCGCATAATCAGTCTTCTTGTGAACTCATTATCAAATTCATAGTTCCAGCCACGGCTTCCAGTGTTACCGCCATTTTTATGAACTGCTGCAACATTTGAAAGATATGGTTCTTCAATTGACTTTGCGTGTGTAGGATATTTTAATCTGTAAACATCATGAATATCGCGTGCTGCATGGAACTGAGGCATAAACAGAGCATCTCCGTTCCAGAACTCAGTCTCAACTAATGGACCATCAAATTCCTGGAATCCCAATGAACACAATTTATCCTTAACGCTTTCCAAAAACTGAACATAAGGATTTGTGCGGCCAGGAATAATTCTTGCCGGAGGAATGGAAATATTATATCCGCGGAAAGTACCTTTTTTCCAATCACCGGATGCAAGAAGCTGTGGTGTAATTTCACCAATTTCGTTTCCTGTAATGCCGGCACTTTTTAATGCTTCATAAACCTTTTTAAATGCTTCTGTTAAATGATATGCAACAGTTTCTCTTTCTATTGTTTTAAATGGAGTTTCACTAATGCCTCTCTTTTTAGTAAGTCCAGACATTACTTCCATTTCTTTTTCAGAAAGATTAGAAGATTCCAGCTGAGCGTTTTCTGCTTTAGAAGCTTTTTCGATTAAACTCTTTGCAACAGTAAATCTTTCAGGAAGTGCATTCCCTGTGTATTCAGCTTTTTTTTCTGAATTCATTACAAGGACTTTATCCTTACTTAAGCCGCCAAATGCAGAACCAACATCTTTATTTTCAATTCCTAAACCACTTGCAATTTCAGGTAAAAGTTTAGGACCGTTTGCTTTAAGATATTCTACGATTCTTTCTTCAACAAAACCTTCTGCTAAAATTTTTCTTCCGTATTCTGTTAATTCAAAATACATATGAGGGGTTCTGGAAGTTTCTGCCAAAAGCTGTTTTCCAGCAAGCCAGCTGAATGCCTGGTTAGCATGTCCTTCCTTATACCCCAATTCCGATTGTAATCTTGCAGATGTTAATTCATCTTTTAAGCCGTAGTGAAGAAGCACCTTTGTTTCAAGCGGATGCAAATTCTTAATGAGTGTCTTTAAATCTGTCAATTTTGTTTTACCAATTTGAACTAGCGTTTGAATACAACATGAGAAACATATGTTGCAACTCTAACTCCACGTTCATCCTTTTTATAACTTGTTTTATCTTTACTAATATAAGAATAATGCTTGTATTTATTTTTTACTGCAAAATCCTCATATACAGCCATAGCCGTATTCATTGCTTCGCCCTGATCAAAACTTGAAGCAAGACATGTATAATAGAGACGTACTTCTCCTGTTAATGGAGTATGTTCAATTTCTAATGTTACTGTTTTTGCTTTTGGATGATAACTTCCATAAGTATCATTGATTTTGATAACTTCCGTGTTTATTTCGGCATAACTATCCAATCTTTCTGCAGTAGAGTTTCCTGCTGTCTGTGCACCTAACACGCTGGCCATTATTATTGTGGCAGCTAAAACTACTAATCTCTTCATAGCATCCTCCTTGGAAAATCAAAAATGCTCATACATAAATATTCTATCAGTTTGTATGAAAAAATCAAGGTCAACCATATACTGACCTTCACTTATATAAACTCTCGGATTTCCTAAAAGTAACAAAAATCCGCTGATTTCTTTCGGTTTATTTTTTACCTGTTTCCGCCAGTATTCCCTTACTGCATTTTTTGCGGCTTCACTGCAGGCAATTTGGATTCCTTCAAAGCCTTTTTCTACAGGGCCTTTACCCTTTCCTTTTATTTTGGGATACACAATGGAATTCCAGATTTCAAATTCTGTCTTCTGCATTGGAGTTCTATTGCAATATACCCAGCACATAAGCCTGTCATTTAATGCTTTGGGATTTTTATATTCTATTGTATTGTTCTCAAAATCAAATTCGTTTTTCAGGTTAAATTCCCAGTACTCCTTTACATTTCGCTTTTTGTCGTATGGGGTGTATTCAAATTCAAAGCCTTCAAGCATTCCTGAAAGTAAGTAAGGCGCAATCTTTTTTGTCTGATTAATTGCATAGCCAAACACTTTTTGAAAATCACTTGCGGCTTCACTTTCCTTTTCTTTTGTTCCTGAATCAGCATTTTCTAAAAGAGCTTCATCATCAAACTGTCCGGGGAAAGCATCTAAATCTGCCCAGACCTGAAGGCGAATCTGCTCGTCCTGGGAAGGAAGCTGTGAATAAACTGCCTGAGAAAAAATTAAAGCGAGTAAAAAATAAATTATCTTCTGTAAGCTTCTTTCCATACTCTTACCGGATTAATTCCCATGCGGATTAAAAAATAAAGCCACGCCAGCAGCAGTCCCGACAAATGTGTAAAATGAGCTACATTATCCCTTACAACAAACTGACTGCCGAATTCAATAATGGCATATATAGCAACTAAAATTGGAGCAGGAACAGGAATAATGCCCCAGATAGAAATAATTGAGCGCGGAAAAATTACGGCAAACGCAAGAAGCAAAGCATAAATTGCACCGCTGGCACCAATCAGCAAAGTAGAAGCACCCATAAGAGCATAGACGATTATAGAAATAACTCCATCTAAAATCCCGCAGACAAAATAGAAAAGAAGAAATTCCTTTGAACCGATTCGTCTTTCAATCTGCATCCCGAAACACAAAAGCGCAATCATGTTAAAAATCAAATGCATCCAGTTTCCATGCACAAACATATAGGTAAGGGGCTGCCAGTAATAATGATGATACATCCCCGGCATACTAAGTCCCAGGTATAAACGAACAACAGGGAAAATCATTGTAATGCAGTGAACCAATAAATTTATAACTAACAGGATTAATGTTGCATTAAAGAAAGAGTATCTGAAAGGTCTTCGTATTAAATTCATTTTTTATTCTTTTTCTTTTCCAAATCTTTAAAACTTTTTTCTATAGTTTTTGGATCTGCGTATGTAATTCTATTTCTTCCATTTGACTTGGAAAGATACAAAGCCTGATCTGCCTGATTAACTAAAACAACAGCCGAAAGCACAGGATTATCTTCAACAGAGAAAACAGAAACACCGCCTGAAATTGTAACTTTCATATGCTTTGAATTATATACAAAATCAGTCTCTTCTATATTCTGTCTTATTCTTTCTGCAATAACCATAGCTTCTGTCCTGCCTGTGTTATTGAGCATTACAGTAAATTCTTCACCGCCATAACGGGAAGCAATATCACCTTCGCGAATGCTGTCCCTGATGATTTTTGCAACTGACTGAAGCACATAGTCACCGCAGGCATGTCCGTACAAATCGTTAAAGTGCTTGAAGAAGTCAATATCAAACATCAAAACGCTTATAGGCTTTCCCTTAGCAAAAGCTTCATCAAGTTTGTCGGTAAGAACATTGAAGAAATAATACTTAAGCTTTAAGTGTGTCATTATATCTGTTGAAGACTGTTCGATTAAGATTGCATTATTGATTGCAACGGCAGAAAGAGAAGCTATTGTCATCAGCTCTTTAATTTCATAATCGGTATATGACTCACCCATTGAATCATCAATAACAATTCTTTCTCCTAAAACCATTATTCCGTTTATTCTGTTCTTTAAAATGAGAGGAACAATAAGGCTTGGATTTAACGATTTTATAGATTCTGTTTCTTTTGAATTTTCATCTAAACCTAACTCGCCCAAAGTGCAGGCAGAATTTTTTGCAGAAAGCTTTGTAATGATTTTGCTGTCAGAAGCAATTCTGTAATCAAGAGCAGCATTTACTTCTAATCCGTTTACATTATTTCTAAGCGTAAAGTCACTGCTGTCAAATTCTTCCATTGTATATATACCGGCACCCATTACATGAAGCTGGGCCATGACAATATACAAAATAGCTTCAATCAAAGATGACAAATCTAATTGAGAACATAATGAACGGGAAATTTCCAGCATCTGTTCAAGATCGAAAATCTGTTTTTCATAGAGAGCAATTTTATCTTCTTGTTTTTGGTACACATCTTTAATCATTTCTTATCTACACTTCCGATTATAACATAATTCTTCATTATTTCAAGAAA
>JAEELR010000225.1 GCA_016282835.1 Treponema sp.
TATAGTCTGTAAAATAATCTTCCCATTCATCTTTTTGTTTTAAAGAAAGTTTTATCTTTTGTTTTGAAAGTTCTTTTACTAAGGTTTCAAAATCATAATTAAAGAACTCTTCCAGAGTAGATGTTATTTTTTCTATGCCTAAACTTTCTTTTAATCTTCCTATGAACTTAGAAGAAAATTTTTGAAGTTCTTTATTTAGAGATAACATTTTTTCGGTTATTTCGTCTAACTCTTTGTTGTTTTCAAAATCTGGTATTGGTATTTGTTCAAAGTATTGAGGTTTTACTTCTATATAACCGCCATTTCTAACAACACAAATAGAAGTTAAAAATTTCCAAACGATTTTAGAATTAAGAATACTAACCAAAGATTTATTTTCAGTTGGAAGCATACAACAAGGGGCTGAAACAATTGTTTTATTTTCATCATAAGAAAACTTATTACTGTTTTGTAAATTGCCCCAGATAATTTTATTTTTTTCAAAAGATGCTTGATAGGCACAATTTCTTAAATTATATGGGGTTTTGCCTTTATCATATCTTTTTTCAAGTTTTTCATAGAATTGGTCTAAGTGTTTTTTTATGGCTGGATAATCATTTATGTTTATGGCTTCGATATTGTCATAACCATTATGAACTAAAAGAATATATTTATTTATTGGTAGATTAGTCCATTTAGATAAATCTTTACCTTCAAAAACTTTCTTAATTAAATCAGCGGATTTAGAATCTTCTTCTATAAGTCTGTTTTTTGTTGTTTCGTCAATAAAGAATGCTTCATTTAATGCTGTTTTTACTCCATAGAAACATTTTCCGTATTTTTCAGATACGGTCTTAAATGAAGAAAGTTTTTTCATTACAGAGTTTAGTTTGCTATCGTTAAAAGACCAGCATTCATTATTTAATTCTTTTTGAGAAACAATAACAGAATTACAAACATCTATATTTACTTTTCCATTCATTGATGAAGGTATTTTTTTATAAATGAAATTATTATTTTCTGTTTTTGTCTTTTTCAGTAATAAAATTATTGGATATGTTGTAGCCCCAGAAAATACCTGAACATTTGTAAAATCTATGTATTGTTCTATTTTAGTTTGCTTTGATATAAAGTTTCTTAAAGTAATTCCCGCAGTTGTTTTATCAAATGTATTTGAAATAAAACCAAATAAGCCATTTTCTTTTAATAGTCTCATTCCATTTTCATAGAAATATGAAAATAAATCTCCGTCTGGATTAAAAACTGTAAAAGTTTTCTTATAAAAACTAATGTCTTTTGTTGGTAATAGTTCGGCTCTAACATACGGCGGATTTCCTATAATTACATCAAAACCGCCTTTTTCAAAAACTTCTGGAAATTCTTTCTGCCAATTAAATGCTTTTTCGCCGGCAATTTCTGAATCATCAATTAAACTATTTCCACATTTTATATTATTGTTTAATGTTGTTAGTTTTCGATTCTTTTGCGCGGTATGAAGCCATAAACTCAACTTTGCTATTTCGACCGATTCTTCGTTTATATCAACGCCAAATATATTTTTTTCCAAAATGTCATTTTCTACATCTTGGAAAATCATAGTATCTCCATAAATTTTGGCGCGGTAGTAATCAATTAAAGTATGTTCTATTTTTAATTGTTTAAGAGCAGCATTTAGGAAAGCACCAGAGCCACAGGCTGGGTCAAGTATTTTCAGACTTAAAAGCCATTCCTTATATTCTTCAAGTTTCTTGTTTAATTCGTCTTTGTCTTTTGATGTTTTCTTTGTTTTAGAAAAAGCACTGTCTTTTATTCCTAATTCTTCTTTTTTTTCATTACAAAGTTTTCCTATTGTGTTTTCTACAATGTATTTTGTTATGTAAGAAGGTGTATAAAAAACGCCGTCTTTTTTACGTTTTCCGATGTCTGTTTTTTCGGTAGTCAAGCCCGATTTTTCGGCTTCTATTTGTTTCTGGACTTCTTCTATTTCTGTAAGAGAATGCTCAAAAATATGTCCCAATATATCTACACTGATTTGACTTTCAAAATCATAATCTGATAATCGTTTTTAAATATAAGAAAAGAACGTCATCATCGATTTTTATATTATCAAGTATTTCATCTGGTTTGAACAAACCGCCGTTATAAGCAAATATATCTCGACTATGGTCATCTTCATTTTTAAAACCTGTATTTATTCGCTCAAAAAATGTTTTGAATAAATTATAAAGAGGTTGTGGATACCCAAGCTTTTTTAGTGATCTCCAATCATTTATAATTCCCATTATAGAATTTTCTGGAAGAAGTCCGCGGTCTTCACAGAATAAAATAAATAAAATCCTGTCTAAAAGTTTCTGCGTTTTCTTAAATAACAATAATTTGTCAAAATCTGGATTATTGGTGTATATATCTTCAAACAGATTTCTTTTGAAAACAGAATAATCACCATAGAAACTATCTGTAATTTCTTTTTCCTGTGAAACTGTTTCGTGTTTCAATTGGAGCGGTATGTCGTTTTTAATCTGATTTATCTCTAAGCAAAGATAAAGCAGATTAAAATCATTTCTTGAAAGATTGAATAAATTAAACTCTTCAAATTCAATTGCGTTTTCAACATAAAAACGCAATCTTTCAAAATTGCTTATAACTACATATTTACATTCTGGATTGTGTTCTTTGTAAAGAAAAGCCTGGCTTTCTATTTTGTTTAAGTCTGTTGTGTCTGTTCCTTTTAGTTCTATAACTACTTTTACTTTATTATCAAAAATGACCGCGCCGTCTGCTTTTCGGTTGTCATTTCCTTTTGAAATGTTTTTTTGTTCTGTAAGTAAATTATAGTTAGGCTCTGGGTTTATTGTATAACCTAAAACACTAACGAACAAATCACGCAAGAATCCTTCTTGGTATTGTTCTTCTTTTGAGTTTCTTATATTTTCCTGTTTTTCTGGATTTGCGAAAATGGAACGGAATAAATCATATTTTTCATCAATAATTGTTTTATTTAATTTTGCGCTATACTTTTCTACAATTCTTTTCTGGAACATAACAAAGCCTCTACTATTATTATATCCTGAGAAATTAAATTTTTAAATGCAATCAAATTTCATATTCTTCAAATTAATAACCTTTCTAAAATACCAGGCGTATAAAACATTAGTGAAATAAACTTTTAAATTATTTTGTGCAAAATAAGAATATATAATCTATTGCACAAGATATAATAAAAAAAATTTAAGACAAATTTTCTATTCTTATTATATTAAAAATAATTAAAGTTATATTAGTTTGTAACAAATGCATATTTTTAGTTATTATTGTTTAAAATTTAATTTCGAAATTTCAACAAAAACAACAATTTCTACACTTTATAAAATTTAAAATTCCAACACTTAATTTCCAATTTTTAATTAAACATTTTTAATTGATTAATGACTTACAAAAATTTAGGATCCTCAAACTAAAGAATCTTAAAATTCTAATTAGATGGTTTCCTCTTTACTTGAGAGGTTTCAACCGAACTTAAGATATTTGTTTAAGAAATTATTTTAACTGCTAATGTATATAGTTTTACTCCTCTCCAAAAATTGCCGGCCATCAAGCTTTTATTATAAAATTGACTTGCTCAGGTTTACCATCCGTCGCAGTTTTTCAAATAAAACCCCTTACAAGTGAGCATCGTTAGATTCGAACATATCTGTTTGTTATTTATACACTCTATAATATTACAATTCATAACTCACTATTCTTAATTTTTAATTATTCATTGTTTATTTGTAAAACTCCCATATAGTCAGTAGTTTAAAATTTTACTGCTTAAATTCTGGCTGAACTTTAGAATTTTATACATTTTTATATTACCAAACTTTTGTTCTTTTCAGATATTTAGTGCAAATACCCCTTATTTATTACCGACCATTCTATCAATTTCCTGCATTTTCAGCTTTATACACGCTTTAAACTACCAACTATTTGGTTACTTAACTAGTGTTCTGTTTTCCACAAGTTATCCACAGCGTATATTTTCCTGGAGTTTTATTGCAATTCACAAACCCTTATAAAATAAGGCTTCAAGGGCTGTTTTTTTCCTGCTGCTTAATTTTGCACATTTTTTAACAAGTTTTCCACAATTTATATACACTTTTCCACATTTAATATTGTTTCACGTGAAACTTTTCAATTCTCTTGTTGAGAGCCTATTTATATACCAGGATTATTCACCTGCTCTTACAATAGACTCATTTTCCAAATTATTTTCCCGCCGGAAATTTTACCATTTCAAACAGAAGCTTACGAACAAAAACCTAAGCTGATCTCTTTTGTAATTCTGATTTCAATTAATCAAAAATAATATAAACATTCGCACTAAAGAAAAACAATATATTTCGCCTAAACAAAAAGCATTTACCCTTTAAAATGTTTCATGTGAAACAATTACTTTTTAATGCTGCCGGCATTTAATTTTTACCTGACAGTAATATGACCTCTTTCAAATCTGACAATTTATTCTACCTCGTTAAGATATATCAAATATTTATCTCATTCAAAATGTTTCACGTGAAACACTTTTCCTTTCTTATAGAAATATTTTTTAATACAAGCATTTATTTAATAGCTGCCATTCTTTACCTTTCTTATAAGTTTTTTTACTAAAATTAAATCACCAGCCGCAAGTATTGCTAAGTTCATTTATTTTATAAATCACCATTACATTGAATATTGTTATAAATAAATCTAATTCATCACTAAGAATCACCAGCCATAAAGAAGAAGCTCTAAATATATTTTTTTTCACAAAATACAGTTGCAGGATAACACACCGAATATTCTTACCCAGATAAAAGAACATAAATACCTAAACTTTTAAAAATACTTCGTAATTAACATTTACACTCTAAAATTGGTGCATTTAGTATTCTCATTTATATATTAGTTTGTCAGTTACATCAGCTCCCTATAAAGTTCACAATTGATTCAACAACAGACTCGATCCTGTTATTCTAAATTCTTTTAATTATCCAAAACTCATCTATTTGTTTCACGTGAAACATTGTTTAATTTATAAAAATTAACTCACTGATATTGTATATAACTCTGTTAATTCGCTTTATAAGTTTTTATTTATGCCTGCTTGTTATTTAAATAATAAAATAATTTCACCTAAAAGAAAGTATCGTTAGATGCGAACAAATCTGTTTATTATTGATATTTTGTTTCACGTGAAACATTTCCTTTTATGTACCAACTAGATGATTCGGAACTTATAGTACAATTTATAATTGCGGCTGTAGTTAGATTTTAATATTGAAGTAAATATCTTCATTCAGAATTATTAAATACGTCTGGTCAAGGCACGCTTCGCTTAAAGCCTTGACTCAGCCGTTTTCCGAACCGCTAAATTATTATCGGTTCGAAATCAGTTCGCTTAGTGGTTTCGATAAACTCAACCACCGCGCAATATTCACTCAAACCATTGCGCAATATTTACTTAATCAACGCAGTATCTTCTTTGCTAATTTATATTGGAGAACGCCAGGAGGTTTCGATATGCTTTGGTACTCAACCACCTCAGTTATTGTATTCTTATTCAAATTGTAACTGTATTGATATTTTCGTCTCTTCGACTACACTCAGGGACCTGTCAGGGACCAACCGAAGAATATAAATTTAACCATGCATGAGAAATTCTTGAATCAATCTTTTTACAAATCATTTACTGTAAAGGAGGTTTCGATGAACTCAACCACCACAAATTTCTGCTCAACCACCATAATATTCTGCTCAACCAACACAATTTTCTGCCAAAGGTGGTTTCGATACGCTTCGCTACTCAACCACCGTATAAAGCTCATTGCGATACAGGGTAGTTTCGATACGGCTTCGCTTACTCAACCACCACAATACTTTGCTCAATTACCACTATAAGATTCTCTAATCAACCACAGAACAAATGTTTCACGTGAAACAATTTCTTTTCTAAAGACTATATAATATTGATTGCGTTTGAAGTTTTGCTCTTACGAACTGGAACCTTCGTGGATGCCCTTCGACAAGTTCAGGGACCGCGTATAGAAATCTCATGCACAACGGTAGTTTCGATAAACTCAACCACCGCAGGTTTCTTCTCAGCTACTGCAGGTTTCTTCTCAACTACCGCACATTTCTTCTCAGCCACCACCACATATAGTGTTTAAACTACTTAACATTCGGTTATATAACTACCGATACAATCTTAAAACTAACTGATGTTATAAAATTTTGCATAAAATTATCTTAAATCACAACCGGTATAATAGCACTCATCCGGAATTTATAACAGCTTTATATACATACAAATTCTGAAATAAATTCAAAATGCCAAATCTTTGTAACACTAGAATTCCTGCTCATTAAATTAATTATCACTTGTCAGTTTAAAATGAAAAAAGCTCCCAATCGGAAGCTTAATTCAATTATTGTTAGTTAGTTCTTATTCAGACTTATCATCAGAATTTGCTATTCGGTCAATGCCAACAACATAATCCGGGCTGGTAATATTTACAAGTCTCACGCCACTGGATCCCCTACCCTGCTTACTGATTGTATTTGCTTCAACCCTGAGCGAAGTTCCCTGGCTTGTAATACACATGATACTGTCATCATCTTTAACAGTAAGGGCACCAATAATTTCTCCCTTGCCTTCAATATTACCAAAAATTCTTTGTCCGCCTGTGCCTCTTCCATGAGCTGCAAACTCACTAAAGTCTACACGCTTACCAAATCCATTTTCTGTAATTACAAGAATTTCTGTACCCTCAATTACAGGTGTTGCTGCACAAAGTTCGTCGCCTTCTGAAAGTTTCATGCCGTTTACACCGCGGCTGCTTCTTCCCATTGAACGAACTTCTTCTTCTGAAATTCTTAATGCCTGTCCCCTTCTGCTGACCAGAAGAATTTCAAAGCTTCCGGTTGAACGAACTGTACTTACTAATTCGTCACCTTCATCAAGTCTGATTGCCTGCATTCCGCGGGACTTAGCATTTCTGAATTCATTTGTAGGAGTTTTCTTTACAATTCCGTTTGCTGTAGCCATAAACAGATATTCACTGTCACTAAATTCCCTTATGCGCTCTGTAATTGTAATTTCTTCATTGGCAGAAAGTGCAAGTAAACTTTTGATATGTGATCCACGGCTTGTTTTTGATGCTTCAGGAATTTCATGAACTTTTACCCAGTAAGCTTTTCCAAGATTTGTAATGAACATTAAATGATCATGAGTAGAAGCAACAAACATTTGATTAATGTAATCTTCTTCAACAAGCTTAGCAGAGATAACACCCTTTCCTCCCCGGCCCTGGCTCTTATACTGAGAAACAGGAACACGCTTGATATATCCAAGTTTGGAAATAAGAACAACCATATCTTCTTCTTTAATCATGTCTTCAACATTGATTGTCTCTACTTCACCCGCAACAATATCTGTCTTTCTGTCATCACCGAATTTTTCAACGATAGTATTTGTTTCTTCTTTTATGAGTGCAAGAATCTTTTCATGATGAGCAAGAAGATCTTCAAGATGAGCAATTTCAGCTCTAATCTGTTCCATTTCAAGCTTAAGTTCATCAATGCGTAAAGATGTTAGAACACCAAGACGAAGGTCAACGATTGCCTGGCTCTGCTCTTCATCAAAATTGAATCTTGTCTCAAGACGTTTCTTAGCTTCCGGTTCATCCTTACTTGAACGGATAATCTGAATTACTTCATCAACACAATCAACAGCTGTTATTTTTGCTTCAAGAATATGCTCTTTCTTTTTTGCAACAGCAAGTTCAAATTTTGTACGGCGGGTAATTACCTGATCACGATGATCTACAAAATGCTTGATTATCTGTTTAAGATTAAGAACCTGTGGAGCAAGTCCGTTTCCGCTTGGAACAAGAGCAAGATTTATAATTCCATAAGAAGACTGAAGTGCTGTCTTTGCAAAAATCTGATTGATTACAACTTTAGCAATTGCAGTTCTCTTAATGTCAACTTCAATACGAACATCATCACCATGACTTCCGTCATTAACGCGCTCGATTCCCTCAATGATTCCATCTCTTGCAAGTTCACCGATTTTAGAAACAAGATCAGTTGTTCGGGTTTGATAAGGAATTTCTGTAAATACAATTTTTTCTTTTCCCTTTGTATCTACTTCGATTGTAAAACGTGCGCGAAGAAGAATTTTTCCACGGCCGGTTTTATAAGCATCTGCAATACCTTTCTTTCCGAAAATTATTCCACCAGTCGGGAAATCCGGGCCTTTCATGTACTGCATTAAATCTTCAATTTTACATTCGGGATTATCAATATATGCACAAATTGCAGCTCCAACTTCCTTAAGGTTATGAGGAGGCATATTTGTTGCCATACCTACAGCAATACCTGTTGAACCGTTACACAAAAGGAATGGAAATGCAGCAGGAAGAACTTTTGGTTCCTGTCTTGTATCATCAAAGTTCGGACTAAAATCTACAGTATCTTTTTTGATGTCATCTACCATTACTTCAGCAATCTTTGACATCTTAGCTTCAGTATAACGGTAAGCAGCTGCAGGAGATCCGTCTATTCCTCCAAAGTTACCCTGCTTTGTTACTGGCATATATCTTAAAGAAAAAGCCTGTCCAAGACGAACCATTGCATCATAAACAGAAGCATCTCCATGAGGATGATAACGACCAAGAACATCACCAACTACTGTTGCACACTTTTTTGTTTTTCCACCGGATACAAGACCTTCTTCAGCCATTGCATAAAGAATACGGCGATGAACAGGCTTAAGTCCGTCACGTACATCCGGCAAAGCACGTTCTACGATTACCGACATAGAATAATCGATAAATGAACGCTGCATTTCATGTTCAATAGGAGCAGTTAAAACATATCCTCCTTCTGGAGTCTGTTTTTCTTCATACTTTATCTTTTCAATCATTTTACAATCCTAAAATTCCAATTAAACATCAAGAGTTGCATATTCTGCATTTTCTTCAATGAACTTACGGCGAGGGTCAACATCATCTCCCATAAGGATAGAAAAAATCTGATCTGCTTTTATAGCATCAGTAATCTTTACCTGCTTCATCTTACGGTTTTCAGGAGCCATTGTTGTTTCCTTAAGTTCTTCCCATTCCATTTCACCAAGACCTTTATAGCGCTGAACTTCGGCTTTGTCCCTGTTTTCTCCAAGTTCTTCAAGAGCTCTGTCTCTTTCTTCATCGCTAAAAACAAATTTTCTGTATTTCTGTTTTTTATATTCAACCCTGTAAAGAGGAGGCATTGCTATATAAACATATCCCTTTTCAATCAGCTGAGGCATAAAGCGGAAGAAAAATGTCATTAGAAGAGTTGAAATATGAGCACCGTCGACATCGGCATCGGCCATGATGATTATTTTATGATAGCGGAGTTTTTCAATATTAAAATTCTTTCCGATTCCAGTTCCAAGTGAAGCAATTACCGGTTGAAGTTTTTCATTGTTCATTACTTTTGAAGGGTCTACTTTTTCAACATTAAGCATTTTTCCCCACAAAGGAAGTATGGCCTGTGTCTTAGGATTTCTTCCCTGTTTTGCAGAACCACCGGCAGAATCTCCTTCGACAATATACACTTCACATTCTTCTGGTTTATTTGATGAACAGTCAGCAAGTTTTCCTGGAAGACCAAAGGAATCCATTCCGGACTTGCGGTTTGTCTCGATTGCTTTTCTAGCTTTAATTCTACCTAAGGCTTCATTTACTGCCTTTTCAAGAATTTGATTGCAAATCTGAGGATTTTGTTCGAGCCATATAATAAGTTTTTCTTTTACAAGAGAATCAACAATTGTACGAACTTCAGTATTTCCAAGTCTGTCTTTTGTCTGACCAACAAATTCTGGTTCAGGAACTTTTACAGAAAGAACTGCAGTAAGTCCGGTGCGGACATCTTCTCCGGAAAGTTTTTCAATCTTTAATTCCTTTCCCTTATCCTTCGAATCTTTAGTTGCTTTTGGATTCCACTTAGGATTAAGCTTCTTGAACAATTTTTCATTCTGCTCAAGAAATTTATTCATTACAAAAGTAAGTGCATTTTTATATCCGTCAAGATGAGTACCACCCTGGTGGGTATTTATATCATTTACATAAGAAAATATTCTTTCATCGTATCCGTCATTGAACTGCATTGAAAGCTCAACAACAATATCATTCTGTTCACCGCTGATAAACAACGGTTCTTCCGGAACAATTTTTTTTCCCTGATTAAGGAATTTTGTATATTCGTTAATGCCACCTTCAAACTTAAGTACACTTTCTTTTGGGGTTTCAAGACGCTCATCTCGGAAAGTAATTTGAATTCCAGGATTTAAAAAAGCAAGTTCACGGAGACGGGTTAAAAGTACATCATAGTTATAAGTAATTGTTTCCTTAAAAATTTCAGGGTCGCTTTTCCAACGGATTGTAGTTCCATGAAGATTTGTATCGCCAATGCATTCAACTTTTGATTTTGGAACACCCCTTGAATACTTCTGCGTATATCTTTTACCGTCTTTGTTTACAAATGCTTCAAGCCAGATAGAAAGTGCATTTACGCAGGAAACACCAACACCATGTAAACCACCGGATACTTTATAATTTGATTTATCAAATTTTCCGCCGGCATGAAGACGGGTAAGAACAAGCTCAAGGGCACTAACTTTTTCTGTAGGATGAATATCAACCGGAATACCGCGTCCGTCATCTTCTACACGACAAATATCATCTTTTTCAAGAGCAACAGTAATATTTTTACAATATCGGCCATTGCTTCATCAATACTGTTATCAACAACTTCATATACAAGATGATGAAGTCCTTCTGGTCCTGTTGAACCGATATACATTCCAGGTCTTTTTCTTACAGGTTCAAGTCCTTTTAAAACTGTAATACTTTGACCCATGTATTTATTATCTGATTCTGACATTCTTATTTTTCCCCAAAATGATGATAATTTTTAAGCTAAATTTTCCCCACAATTTTCCCACAATATAGAATAATAAGGAAATAAAATTATATCTGTATTGATTAAAAAAGTAAAGACAAGTTAAAATTGCACAATATGAGTGAACAGAATTATAAAGTTTTTTGGGATGAAGCATTAAATCAAATACATGAAGAATATAAAAATAACGGAAAAGAAACCGAGTTTAATCTCTGGTTTAATATGACCTATGAAAATGATAATTCATCAGAAATAATTGTTTCTGTACCTTCTGAATTTATGTGGAACAGAATGAATACAATGGGTTATATAAATCTTCTGCAGAATAAAATCGAGGAATTGTGCGGCCAGAAAATTACCCTCTCTTATATCTTAAATAAAGATACAAAGGATACAATAAAAGAGCTTTCACAGTCCTCTACAGAACAAAATACAAATGTTTCTGCTCAAAATTCACTTTCTGCACTTTCAGCAGGTTCAACAGTTTCAATCGATAATTCATATAAAAATACAGAATCTTCTTTTCAGAAAAAAAACTCATTTTTAAATGAAGATTTTACTTTTGAAAAATTCGTAAACGGAGAAAATACAGAATTTGCTTACAGTGCAGCTTTAGCAGCAGCTCAAAATCCTGGTAAAACATATTCTCCCCTTTTAATTTATGGTGGAGTTGGTTTAGGTAAAACACATTTGATGCAGGCAATTGGAAATTTCATTTATGATAATGCCGTAAAAAATAATAAACCTGTTCCAAAAATTGTTTATATAAGCGCTGAAAATTTTACAAATGAATTTACAAAATCATTAAGAGATAAAACAACTGAAAAATTTAAATCAAAGTATAGAAATTTAGATGTTCTTTTACTTGATGACATTCACTTTTTAATTAATAAAGATTCAACCCAGGAAGAATTATTCTATACTTTTGAAGCTTTACTTAGTAAACATGCACAAATGGTTTTTACCTGCGACAGACCAATTTCTGAATTCAAAAACAATATAGAAGAGCGATTAAAATCAAGATTTAAAATGGGAACTTCAATTGATATTCGTTCACCAACTTATGAAACCCGCCTGGCTATTCTTTTGAAAAAACTGGAAATCTTGCAGAAAGACATTCCTTATGAAGTAGTTGATTTTATTGCTACAAATATTCAGACAAATGTCAGGGAATTGCAGGGCTGTCTTATAAAAATGATAAACTATGCAAGTCTATTAAATAAACCATTAACTTTAGAAATTGCACAGAATGAATTAAAGGATGAAATAAGCCGCGATGTATCTACTGGTACTATAACAATTGATGTAATTCAGAAAGTTGTTGCCAATTATTTTAAAATTTCAATAAGTGAAATCAAAAGTGACAAGCGTAAGAAAAATATTGTTTTTCCAAGACATATTGCAATTTATATCGCCAGAGAATTAGGTGATTACGCATATACAACTTTAGGTGAAGAATTTGGAGGAAAAGATCATTCTACAATGATGAACAGTGTAGAAAAAATTAAAGAACAGCTAAAAACAGATTCTTCCCTAAAAGCAACTATAGACAGTTTGATAAAGGAAATTAAAGAATACAAAAGAAATTAATTGTGGATAAGTTAAGAATAATATGATAATATGATGTGGAAAAGTTGTGAATAAAATTTTTCTTTGTTAATTTGTGGAAAAAGTGTGGAAAAAAATCCACAACTTATTAACAGCTTAATTTGTTATAACACAAAGAAATAATAAAGTTTTTAAGAAATTCACAGCCACTATTATTATTATTACTAAATTTATAAATTTATATATAATAATTGTATAAATATACAAAAGTATTGCATATTTAACATAACAAAAAGGGGAACATATATGAAATTTACATTTGACAGAAATTTAATGATTAAAGAAATTTCTATAGCTCAAGAAATCATATCAACAAAAAATGCTGTATCAATTTTATCTAATGTTTTATTAAATGCACATAATAATACTTTAGTTATAAAAGCAACTGATATCAAAGTAAATTACGAAACACAAATTCCTGTTCAGATAGAAGAAGAAGGTTCTACTACAATTTATTGTGATAAATTTATGGGCATATTAAATTCTTTACCAGAAGGTGAAATTGAATTTAATCAGACAACTGAAGGTGAAAATAATTCAGTTCTTGTAAACATAAAACCTGTTGCTAAAAAAATTAAATTCCAGATGAAAAGTATGTCAGAAGATAAATTCCCTGAATTTGAATCTGCAGAAAATGTTCCTTATTTTGAAATTTCATCAAAAGACATTAAAGAAATGATTGCACAGACTTCATTTGCAGTAAGTGAAGATGAAACAAGATTCTTTATGAATGGTGTTTATTTTGAAAAGAAAGATGATAATTTAAATCTTGTAGCAACAGATGGAAGAAGATTAAGCTTTGCTTCTAAATCAATTCTTGCAGGAATAAATGATTTTAATGCTGCAATAGTTCATCCAAAAATCTTAAATATAATTCTAAAGCATGCTCCGGAAGAAGGAAACATTTCTTTAGCAATTGTAGATAAAATGATTTTCTTTAAATTCGGAAACTACAAATTCGGCTCTGTTCTTTTGGAAGGAAAATTTCCTGATTACACAAGAGTTATTCCTGCAGCACAGTCACATAAATTTATTGTTACAAAAAGTGATTTAGTTGATGCTTTAAGAAGAGTTGCACTTATGGTTGATAGAAAAGCCGGAAGACTTTATTTAAGTGTTTCAGATGGAGTTTTAAAAATAACTTCCCAGCAGTCTGAATTGGGAAGTGCTGATGAAGAAATTCCTTGTGAATACGCAGGTGATTCTTACACATTAGCATTAAATTACAGATACATAGATGAACCATTAAAAGAGTTAGACAGTGAAAAAGTTGGTTTTGAATTTACAGAAGAAATGAAAGCTGTAACAATGAGACCAGAACCAGAGAAAGACTATTTTCACATAATTATGCCAATGCAAAAAGAATAAAGTGCCCTTTTTGTCATTAAGTCCAGTAAATTTCAGAAATCTCAAAAACAGTGATATTGATTTATCAGCAAAAGAAATTTTTTTTGTAGGTAAAAACGGTCAGGGAAAAAGTAATTTATTGGAGTGTTTATATTATTCAGCTTATGCTTCATCCTTCAGGACAAATATTGATAATGAAATAATTAAAAAAGGTGAAAATGGATTCAGCATAAGAACAATTTTTAGAGAAAATGAAAGTAATATTCATACAACAAATATAATCTATGAAAAGAATATAAAAAAAATTGAAAAAGACGGAAAAATGATTCATGACAGAAAAGAACTAATAAATACAATGCCCTGCGTTCTTTATAATCATGATGATTTGGATTTTGCAGTGGGCTCTCCTGAAAGAAGAAGATTTTTTATAGATCAGTCATTAACAATGTATGATGTTGTTTATGTTGATGTGTTAAGAAGATATAAAAAAATTTTGAAAAACAGAAATATATGCCTGAAAGAAAAAAATTACAGCTTATTGGAAACTTATGATTTTCAAATAGCACAGAACGGACTGGAAATTATAAAGAAAAGAAAAAATGCAGTATTTACTTTTAATCAAATTTTTGGAAAGCTGTATGAACAGGTAACAGGAATTTCTAATGTAATAATAAAATATAAACCTTCCTGGAAAAAAACTTCTAATATAAATGCAGAAGAAAGTTTTTATGGAGATATAAATATTCCTTCGATTGATGATATTTTAGAGCATTTAAAATCACAGAGAGAAGTAGAAAAAATTATGTGTACTACAATGAGTGGTCCGCATAGAGATAAAATTGTTTTTGAAAGAAATAAAGAACCATTTGTTCCTGTTGCATCAACTGGACAAAGAAGACTTTTAGCACTAATACTTAGAAATTCACAGGCACAATACTATTCACAAATAATTGGAAAAAAGCCAATTCTTTTAATGGATGATGTTATGCTTGAATTAGATCCTGAAAAGAGAGAAATTTTTACATCTTTACTTCCAGAATATGATCAGCTGATTTGTACTTTTTTACCTGGAGAAATTTATAATAAATTCAAAAGAGAAAAAACAAAAGTTTATGAAATCTCAGAAGGAAACTGGAGCTTATTAAATGAATAATATAAATCAATACTTAGAAAAAATATTAGATGATAAAAACAGAGAAATAATAAATAATTCAGCAAAGGTTTTAACAGTCTGGGAAAAAGTATTGGAAAAAATAAAATCGCCTGTAAATCCAAATGAAGGTATAAAGCTTTTAGAACATACAAGGATAATAGAATTAAAAAATAATATTTTAACTGTAGAAGTAGATCATCCTGGGTGGATTGAATTATTAAACCTTCACAAAAAATTTATTCTAAAAGGAATAAAAATGAATTTGCCGGATGTTGAAATAGAAACTATGGCATATACCTTAAAGGGAAATAAAGCAGAATACATTGATAACAGAACTCAGGAAGAAAAACAAAGAGATGTATTTATTGAAACTAAAAAAAGATTATTGAGAGAAGAAAAAAATATTAAAAATAATGTATACGATAAAAATGAGATAAAAGGAAATAAAACCTTACCGGAAGAGCTGGTTAAAGTATTTAAGGAAATAGAAAACTCTATGTTGACCAATTCTTCTAATAAATGTTAATATTCACAACACTAAAATTGAAATTATTATAATTTATATAGGAGTTATTATGTTAAGAACATATCAGCCAAGCAAAGTAAAAAGAAACAGAAAATTTGGTTTCAGAGCAAGAATGGCAACAAGAGGTGGTAGAGCAGTATTAGCAAGAAGAAGAGCAAAGGGAAGACATAAGCTTTCAGTTGCTGACGAAAAAAACAAGTACTAATAAAATTGAACAGGGATGGAAACGGATAATATAAAAACAGGATGTTTTAGTAAAAAAGAACATATAAAACGTCCTGCCGACATCCAGAATCTTTTTAGAAATGGTAAAAGGATAAGTATAAAAGATGCAAAGATATTTTTTATACAGAATAATTTAGATTATAATCGAATAGGATTCCCTTTACCACATGGTTATGGAAATGCTGTACAAAGAAATAAAGCAAAAAGATATAACCGTGAAACATATCGTTTATTTAAAACGCACCTGAACATCGGATATGATATTCTTTTCTTAGTTTATTCCGAAAAAAGCTCGTTCAACTCAAGGTGTGAACAATTTGAAACATTATGCAAAAAAGCTGGCTTATTGAAAGAATAAATGAATTTGTAAAAAAATTCTTTTTATTACTGATAAGAGGTTATCAAAAATTTATATCTCCATTATTTTCATCCTGCTGTAGATTTACACCTACATGTTCACAGTATGCTTTAGAATCAATTAAAAAATATGGACCCTGGAAAGGAATGTATTTAGCAATAAAAAGAATTTCTAAATGCCATCCTTATCACAAGGGAGGATATGATCCTGTTCCATAAAAAAGAGGAATAAAATGAATAAAAATACCTTAATTGCGGTTTTATTATCTTCACTTGTTATTGTTGTAACAATGGTAGTAAATGTTAAATTCTTTGGACCAAAGCAAAATCCAAATGCACAGAAAGTTAAAGAAACAGCACCGGTAACAGAAGAAAAAGAAGAAGCTGCAGAAAACACACTATATGTTGCAGAAGAAAATTCTGAGTTACAGGAAGAAAGATATACAATTGAAACAAAGAAAGTAATTGTAGAATTCACAAACAAAGGCGGAGATATTATCAGCTATAAACTAAAAGAACACCTTGATAAGGAAACACAGGAAGGTGTTGAAATGGTTGATAATGTGACTGAAAAAAACAGAGCCTTTTCAATGACTTTAGGTAATGAATTAAATCCAGTTTTAAGTGATTACTTTAATGTAAAAAAAATTGATGATTATACAATTGGATTTTATAAGAGTTATGAAGTTGATGGAAATAAAGTAGTTATAGGAAAAAGATATTCATTTAAAGAAGATGATTATTTGTTCAAACTAGACATTACATTAAATTCAGAAGAAGAAGGAAAGAATATCAATCTTAACGGCGATTCATATTCAATCAGAACTTCTCCTCAGATTGGACCACATTACAATAAAAAAGACAGATATGATTCAAGACAGGTAATTACATATACTGGAAATAAAGCTGCAAGAAAACCTATAGCAACAAAAATCTATAAAAATTCATATGAATGGGCAGGTGTTGCCGGAAAATATTTTACAACCTTAGTAAAACCAGTTTCGCCACTCACAATGGAAGCTTATGTAAACTGTTCTAATGAAGAAATAAACGGATACAGTAATTCACAAATCTTTTTAACAAGAAAAGCTGAAGATTCTAAAAATATAAATGACAGTTATTATGTTTATATAGGACCAAGAAGTGAAAGTGAACTTATAAAATATAATTCACAGGATAAAAACAGCTGGAATCTTTCGGGATTAAAATTTAACAATGCTTTACAGACAAGCGGTTTATTTTCATGGATAGAAATTGCACTTAAATGGTCACTTGAAATGATTTACAAGCTTTTGCAGAAAATGAACATTGCTAACTGGGGTACAGCAATTATTATCTTAACAATTTTACTGAAATTAATTTTGTTCCCTGTAAACCAGAAATTTGCAATGAGTTCTATAAAGATGCAGGAGATTCAGCCAAAAGTAAAGGAACTTCAGGACAAATATAAAAATGACCAGCAGAAACTAAGCATGGAAATGAATAAGTTATACAAAGAATCAGGCTATAGTCCTCTTGGAGGCTGTTTACCAATGATTTTCCAGTTTGTAATTCTTATTTCATTATTCAATGTATTCAATAATTATTTTGAATTCCGTGGAGCTTCATTTATAAAAGGATGGATTGAAGATTTGTCTGTAGGTGACAGTGTCTGGTCATGGAAAAAACAAATTCCTGTAATTTCAGCATTTACTGGAAACAATATCCGTATACTTCCATTTTTGTATACTGTTTTCCAGATTATAAACGGTGCAATTACACAGCATGCTGCTAAAGAAAACGGTCAGGACAATTCCGGCAATCCGGGAATGCAGGCTTCAATGAAATACATGAATTATTTCTTGCCGTTAATTTTCTTCTTTATGTTCTATAATGTTCCAAGTGGACTTTTGCTTTACTGGTCATTAAGTAACTTCCTCCAGTTAGGACAGCAGTTGCTTATCAATCATCAGACAAAAAAGAAGAGAATGGAATTAGAAGCAAATAAAGTTGTTGTTAATAAGAATGTTGCAAAATTTAAAGGCGGAATGAAAAAAACCCGCTAAAAAATAAATTTTATAAGAAGGTATAATATGACATACGAGTACGAAGGAAAAACAGAAAAAGAAGCAATTGAAAAAGCTGCTGCAGAATTAGGATTGGAAAAAGAACAGTTTGATGTAGAAATTTTAGAGACACAGAAAAAGACATTGTTTAAAACTGGTTATGTAAAAATCAGAGTACATACAGTTGATAATGTTGATAATGTTTCTTCAGAGTTTGACGGAAAAGTTCCAAATGCAACTGTAAGGGCAAATAACCCAAGAATCGTTTCTAACCCAATGCCACAGGATGAATTTGAACAGAAGTTAATTGATTTCGTAAAAGAAATGATTACAAAAATGGGATATGAAGTAACTGTTGAAATTATGTTCCGCGAAGAAAAGAAAATCGGCATTAAATTGACAAGCGAAAAATCTTCAATCCTTATTGGAAGAAAAGGAAAGAACCTTGATGCTCTCCAGCTTTTAGTAAATGTATATGCAGGACACTTGGGAAGAGAAGACATAAGAATTATTCTTGATACAGAAAATTATAGAATCAGAAGGGAAGAAACTTTAGTAAGACTTGCATATAACACTGCAGACAAAGTAAGAAGAACCCGCAATTCAATTTTACTTGAACCAATGAATCCTTTTGAAAGAAGATTGATTCACACAACATTAAATGACATTCCTGAAGTTGAAACCAAAAGCGAAGGAGATGGTTTATATAAACAGGTACGAGTTATTTATAAAGGATTACGCTGATAAATAATTTGTAAACAAAAATATTTGCAAAGGAGGATACAGAATATGAAATACAATAAGCTTAAGTTTTTGATTTCAGGTTTTATATTTTGTTTGATTTGTAATACAGGTATTTTTGCTTATACTGTTAATGAAGTTGTAGATGAAAAATTTGTTTTAGAACTGCAGAATAAAAAGAATCTGGAAAGATGTTTATTTAATATTCCAAATGCAGATTTTATTTATACACCGAATACAGAGCTTGCTAATAAAACAAAAAAAATGTGGCCGGCATCTAAAAATCCACCGGTTTATATTGCAGAAGAATTATATCTTCTAAAAAAAGAGGACCTTGGCGAAAAGGCAACTATTGAAAATGCATCTAAAATAATGCGTTCAATCAGTAAAATGCAGGGAATGCTTTATTATTCAAACACTCACAAGAAAGAAAAAGTTCTTTATAAAGAGTGTTATAGAATAAAAGGTCCAAATGATTTAACTCGGATTGATGATGATGTAACTGGCTCTGCTGACGGTAAAATAATGTACTGTGTACAAAATGACTCATCGTTTGGCAAAACTAACTACCGTTTGGAGTATCATCAGACAGAAAAAGAAGTTAGTGCCGAGTTTATTAGTATTTCACCATTGTATGCAGGTCCTATAAAGACAATAGATACAGATGATTTGAGAATAAGTGTTGTAATTACCGATTGTGATGACTACCTGTTAGTTTATATGGCAATAAAAACAATTTGTCCTTCAATGCCTGTATTTAAGAAAACAATGGATGAATCGTTCAGCGCAAGATTAAATGCAATTTATAAATGGTTTATGAAGCAATTTTAATGCATAAGGGGATTATATGAAAAAGTCAAAAATTATTATGGCTGCAATAATAGGCTGTATGCTTATTAATTGTGGTTGTGCACAAAAAAAAGGAGTGAAACAAGTGAAAGCAGAAGAAGTTTTAAAAGATGCTAAAGGAGTATTTGCAGTATTAGATACTTCAAAGGGTGAGATTATACTTAATTTGTATTATAAAGGTGTTCCAATGACAGTTACAAATTTTGTCGGTCTGGCAGAAGGAAATTTTGATGTAACTAAAGGAAAGAAATTTTATAACGGAATAAAATTTCATCGTGTAATTGCAGATTTTATGATTCAGGGTGGAGATCCAACAGGATCTGGAGCTGGCGGTCCTGGATACAGATTTGGTGATGAAATACTTGATAACTTAAAGTTTACAGGTCCAGGTGTTCTTGCAATGGCTAATGCTGGACCAGGAACAAATGGCAGTCAGTTTTTTATAACTCATAAAGCAACTCCATGGTTAAATGGAAAACATACAATCTTTGGTCATGTGTTTAATGAAGAAAGCCAGGATGTTGTTGATGCAATTGAACAGAATGATGTAATAAAATCTGTAAAGATTTATAGACTTGGAGATGATGCTCAGAAATTCACAGCAACACAGGCAGATTTTGATAAACTGAGAAAAGAAAATGCTGAAAAATTGAGATTATTAAAAGAACAGGCTTTAAAGGATAAAATTGCAGAAGTTGAAAAAGCTTTCCCGGGATTTAATAAGGATGAAAATGGAATTTACTACAAAATCACTCGTGAAGGAACTGGAGATGTTTGCGGTTCACGAAGGAATGTTTCTACAGAGTATAGAGGATATTTTGTAGACGGTTCTGTTTTTGATCAGTCTAAAGGAAGAGGACCATTGGATTTCACAACAGATGTTGGAATGATGATTCCTGGCTTTGATATTATGGTTCAAAAAATGAAGCTGGGCGAAAAACGAACAGTTGTATTGCCTCCTGATATGGCTTATGGTGAAGCAGGAATTCCTGGTGCTATTCCACCAAACAGTTTCTTAGCATTCGATATTGAATTAGTTAAGATTCAATAATGACTAAATAAAAGCATTAAGACCACTTTGTAAGCTGCAAGGTGGTCTTTTTTTTTGCAGTAAATAAATGGGTACAGAAATAAGCTGATTTAAAAATGTTTATAAAATGTGGATAAATAGGTTAAATTGTGGAAAACTCTGTGGAAAACTTATGGACTTATCCACAAAAAATGTGAAGTTATCAACAAAATTCTTGAGTTATTCACAAGTAATCCACAGTAATTTGACAGAAGAAAAACAATAAATAGTGAAGAAAAAATTTGAGAAATAATGAATTCATAATATAATATAGGATATAAAAAGGGATTATAAGATGAATAAAGAACAATGGAATGCATTTGTTGAATATAGGGAAAGCATTAAATCAATGGTGACAGATTTTAGTAATTCCTGCTATAAAAATGAATTAAGGGAGTTACAGGAAATTGTTATAGAAAAAAATCCCTCGCATTATTCTTTAGAAAATCAATTGGTTTACAATACAGCATACGATGAAATAACAGAAGAAAATAATATAAAGAAAATTATTGTAGGCGATAATCCTGGAAAAGATGAACAATTAAACAGGAACAGGAAATATTTGGTAGGACAGGCCGGAAAGCTCGGAGAAACATTTTTTATAAAGAATCCAGAACTGGCTGTTGATTTAAGGAAAGATGTAATTATAACAAATAAAACTCTCGTTCATACACCTAAAACAAAAGACTTGATTTATATAGAAAAAAACGCATCGCAGGAACTAAAAAATGAACTAAAGGTAATTCAAGTGAAAATGGCGGATCTTACCTATGAATTACATAAAAAACTTAATGAAAAACAAACAAACGGTAGTTTAGGGTGTGAATTATGGCTTGTGGGCTATGGTGAACTGAAAAATAACGGTGTTTTTACTGAATACAAGCAGCAGTTATTCAATAATTATAAAACTAACGATAGTTTATGGAACAAAGTATTTGTATACCAGCATTTTTCTATGAACAGGTTCTCTATAGATTTGAGTGAATACAGAAATAAGCATACGACCGATAGTTTAAAAGAATGCCTGGAAAACTTAGGAAAGAAACATAAAATCAAAATATTTGAAACTAATGAGAGGTAGTTTATGGATGTAAAAATTATAGAAGCTCCTATTGATTTCGGTGGAAAAAGACACGGAAGTGATATGGGTCCATCTGCAATCAGACTTGCCGGAATAAAGAATAAACTGGAAGAACTGGGCCATAAAGTTTCATTTGAAAAAGACTTGAAAATTGATTCGCAGGAAAATGTTGATATAGGTACAAATTTAAAAGCAAAGTATTTAAAAAGCATAGTTGACGCCTGTACCCAGCTGGCAGAGAAAGTAGAAAATACTGTAGAAAGAAAAGAGTTTCCGTTAATTCTTGGCGGCGACCACTCAATTGTTTTGGGTACAGTTGCAGGTATCAGCAAGGTGACAAAAAAGCAAAATAAAACACTTGGAATTTTATATTTAGATGCACACGGCGATTTCAATACAACAGAAACTACAGAGACAGGCAATATTCACGGTCAGTGTCTGGCAGCTTGTGCCGGTTATGGAATAAAGGAGCTGGTAAACCTGTATTATGAGGGACAGAAAATAAATCCAGAAAACATTTGTTATGTTGGAATCAGGGACTTAGATAAAGGCGAAAAACAGTTAATGAAAGAAGCAAAGGTGACAGTTTTTACCATAAGCGATATTGACAGGCTGGGCTTTTCAGAGGTCGTAAAAAGAGTAAAGCAGTTCTTTGTAGAAAAATGTGATACAGTTCATATCAGCTTTGACATGGATGCACTAGATCCTTCGATTGCACCGGGTACAGGTGTTCCCGTTCCTGGAGGCTTAACATACAGGGAAGCACTTTTACTGATGGAAGAGATGTCGAATCTAAATCTTGTGAATTCAATGGAAATTGTTGAAGTAAATCCTATACTTGATGACAGAAACTGTACTGCTATAATGGCTGTTGAAATTGCAACAAGAATTTTAGGAAAAAAACTATACTGATATACAGAGCCTGTCGGGTCAAAACCCGCCACCACCTGGTTATTTAAACTTAATCAGGTAGTTTCGATACGCTTTCGCTACTCAACCACCACGGGTACAGATTCTTTAGTTGGGTGACAGATATTTAGAATTAGTTTCAGGTGACAGAAAGAATTAGTACCTTATTCTAATGTCTGTAACTCCAGGGCGATTTCTTCCATTTCCCTGTCTGTCATAGCAATTGTTTCTGCCACGCGGAAGAGTTCCCGCCTTACACTTTCCGGAACTTTAGTTGCTGTTTTGTACCGGAGTTCATGCTCAAGGCTTGCCCAAAAGTCCATTGCAATCGTACGAAGTTGAATTTCTACTTTTACATTATGTGTTGTATTTGAAAGATATACAGGAATTTCTACGATTAAGTGCAGGCTTCTGTACCCTGATTCTTTTGGATTTTCGATGTAATCACTTTCCCGAAGCAAAGTAATGTCCGGCTGTTTTAGAAGTATATCGCGAACTTTATAAATATCACTTATATAGGGACAGATTACTCTGACTCCAGCTATGTCTGTTAAGTTTTTTGTCATGGATTCAAATGAAACTGTTAAATTCCTTGATTCCAGCTTTTTTACAATACTTTCTGGCGATTTTATTCGGGTTTTAATTGTTTCAATAGGGTTTCTTCGGCCAAGAACTTTATTTTCCTTGTTTAGAATTTCAAGCTTTGTCTGTATCTGTTTAATGGCGCTTTCATAAATCATCATTATCTGCTGAAACTGAAATGCGATTTTATAAATATTGCTTGCGGTTTTTGAATCAGCTAAAACACTTTCCGGCAAGATTAAATCTGTTGAGTCGTTGTTTAGTTCTTCATTGATTTGTATTTCCTGTGCAATTAAATCTTCGTCTGTCAATTTTAAATTTCCCCTTTATACAAAGATAATTAAATTTTTAACTGCAATCAAATTTAACGAATAAGAGAAATTAAAGCTGTTTCAGGCATAGAGAAAAAATCGGGCAGATGGAGCATTTGGGATTTCTTGCTGTACAAATATAGCGTCCGTGTAAAATCAACCAGTGATGAGCATGCTGCATATATTCCTGAGGGATTCGCCTAACTAAACCTTCTTCAATTTCTTTTGGCGTTTTTCCCTTTGCAAGTCCTATGCGTGAACTGATTCTAAAAATATGTGTGTCCACCGGCATTACATTCTGTTTGTATACAACATTTAAAATTACGTTTGCAGTTTTTCTGCCAACTCCGGGAAGCGATTCTAAATCTTCTCTGGTTTGTGGAATTTGTGAATTGAATTTTTGGATTAGAATTTTACTTAGCGCGATTACATGTTTTGCTTTATTTTTATATAAGCCGATTGATTTGATATAGGAAATTAAATTTTCTTCCCCAAGAGCAATCATTTGTTCGGGGGTGTTTACTTTCTGATATAAGTTTTGAGTTGCTTTGTTAACCGCTTTGTCTGTGGTTTGTGCACTTAAAACTACACTCACCAGAAGACAATACGGATTAGGAGCCAGAAGTTCCGTCTGTGGAGAGGGATTCAGCTCCTTGAACTTTTCGAATATTTTTATAATTTGCGGTTTTGAAAGTAATTTTATTTTATCTTCCATAGGACAAATTATTTTCTGAAGCTTTTTGCTTTTATTTTATTGCACTTTGTAATGCTTTTACTTTATTTGTTTTTTCCCATGGGAATTCACTTCTTCCAAAATGACCATAAGCTGCAGTTGCAGAATAAATTGGCTGTTTTAGATTCAATGTTTTTATAATTCCTGCAGGGCTACAGTCAAACACTTTTTCTACAGCATCAGCAATTTTTGAATCCGGAACAATTCCTGTACCAAAGGTATTTACGAAAATGCTTACCGGGAAAGGCACTCCAATAGCATAGGCGAGCTGTACTTCACATCGTTCTGCTAAGTCTGCTGCAACAATATTTTTTGCAATATAGCGTGCCATGTATGCTGCTGAGCGGTCAACTTTTGAAGGGTCTTTTCCACTGAAGGCTCCACCACCATGTCGGCCCATTCCGCCATAAGTGTCTACGATGATTTTTCTTCCGGTTAATCCAGTGTCTCCTACAGGGCCGCCGATACAGAATTTTCCTGTTGGGTTTACAAAATATTTTGTGTCTTTGTCTAAGAGACCTGTCTTTTCCAGAACGGGTTTTATTACCTGCTCAATAACAGTTTCTTTGATTTCTTCATATTCGTGGTCAGGGTCATGCTGCTGGCTGATTACAACAGTGTCTATTCTTACCGGTTTATGATTTTCGTATTCAACTGTAACCTGGCTTTTTGAATCCGGGCGGAACCATTTGATTTTTCCTGAGTGCCTTAATTCGCTTGCCTGTCTCATAAGTGAATGTGCGTACATGATAGGGGCTGGCATTAACTCAGGTGTTTCTTTACATGCAAAGCCAAACATCATTCCCTGATCGCCGGCTCCCTGCTGTCCCTTGAAAGTAGAAAGTCCTTTACCTACAACACCCTGATTTATGTCAGCAGACTGTTCGTGCATCATATTTAAAACTGCCATTGAATCGCAATCAAGACCGTAGTCAGGATTTGTGTAACCGATTTTTTTTGCAACATTTCGTGCAATTTCCTGGATATCAATGTGGTCATCGCTTTTAAATGTAAGCTCTCCACCAACTAAAATTAAAGCTTGGGATGCAAAGGTTTCGCAGGCAACGTGTGCATCTTTGTCAACAGAAAGGCAGGCATCCAGAATTCCATCTGAAATCTGGTCGCATAATTTATCCGGGTGACCTTCACCAACAGATTCGGACGTAAATAAATAGTGTCCTTCTTTTAAATTACTCATATAAACTCCTCTTTAGCATTAAACTGCATTTTGCAGGCCTGTTTGCAATTTGGAAAAAATCAACAGGCTAGTTTGGAATTGATTATTATACATTATTTGTTTTTTTGCAATTATTGTATGTATAAGAAATTTGTATAAATATGGTGGTGATTAACTTTGCCCCGACACGCTCAACTACCGCGACTTTTCTTTGTGTTTTTATTTTTAGTTAAATTAGAATATTTTATATTAAATCATTAATTTATTGTTCTGATTTTTTTATGTATATAAAATCCGTTTTCGGAAAAGAGATGTGTAATGAAGAAAAATTATAAGGATTTTTTGTTTATTGAACAGAAGACAAACATCATTTAAAAAAGAATGCACTTATACATCTTATAAGCACTGGAAAGTTTTTCTTGTGCTTTTTTGTTTTTAAAAAGATTTCATTTGACCCGAGTAATGTTGTCGAGTATAATCTACAATATATAGTGATTTTGTCGAGTATATTCGACAAAAGAGGAAAGTTTCTATGAATCATGACATTCTAAAGACAGTTATTTATGACCAGCATGCAATTATAAAAAACTTTCATATAATTAATCGTGAATATGAATTTGATTTAAATGCAAATTATGTCTTAGTCGGGCTTCGAAGGGCAGGTAAATCAACTTTGCTGTATAAAATTGTTCAGGATTTAATTGATAACGGTACAGACTGGAATCAGATTGTTTATATTAATTTTGAGGATGAGCGTCTTTCAGAGTTTTCAGTAAATGATTTTAATGACATTCTGTCTGTTCAGGCTGAAATGAGTGATAAAAAAGGATGGTTTTTTCTTGATGAAATTCAAAATATTGAAGGCTGGGAAAAGTTTGCACGTCGTTTAGCTGATTCAAAAGAACATGTCTTTATTACAGGAAGTAATGCAAGAATGCTTTCTGCTGAAATTGAAAACCGATTAGGTGGCCGTTATCTTACAAAATATGTTACGCCTTATAATTTCAGAGAGTATCTGACTGCAAGGGAAATAGATTTTACAAATAAAGCAATTTTTGCTACAAAGGACAAAGGAAAAATAAAACGGGAACTGGAATCTTATTTTTATTTTGGCGGATTTCCTGAAAACCTTGAATATAAAAATAAAAGGGAATATGTATCAAACATTTATCAGAAAATCCTTTTAGGAGATATAGCAGCCAGAAACGGAATCAGAAATAATACAGGTTTAAAGCTTCTTATAAAAAAAATTGCAGAATCCGTAAAAGATGAAGTTTCCTATTCAAAATTATATAATACGCTTAAAACAATTGGAGTAAGCATCAGTAAGGATGTTGTAATTGATTATATTGGTTATGCACAGCAGTCCTTTATGATTTTTGCAATCAGAAATTATTTTTCAAAATTTGTTGATAAAGAAACTACTCCAAAATATTACTTTAATGATAATGGATTATTGAATCTTTTTCTTAATAAAGAAGAACCAAAGCTGTTAGAAAATTTGGTAGCAGTAAATCTTTGGAATAAACACAAATACAATGTGTATTATTTAAAAGGGAAAAACCTTGATGTAGATTTCTTTGTTGAAGAAACAGGCGAAGTAATTCAAGTAGCATATTCTGCTATAAATATTTCCAGCGATAGAGAAATAAAAAGTCTTGTAGAAGTTGCAAATAGTTTAGAGTGTGCGAAAAGATTTGTAATCATCACTTATGAAGAAGAAAAAGAATTAACTCTTGATGGTATAAAAATAGAAATAATTCCAGTATGGAAATGGTTAATTAGGAATTAAAAATTTTTACAGGGCGTTACGGGGTTGTCGTAAGAGAAAAATTTTACCCCGTTAGAACGGGTAGGACGCAACGAAGTGCGGCCGTAGGGAGAGACCTCTCCCTCCTATAAAATTCAAATAAAACTACTCTAATTGCGAATATCAATGGAATTTGTTAAAATCCTACTATGGTAATTTCTTCTATAGATTTAAAAGATGGACACGTTGTTCAGTTAAAAAATGGTAAAGATCTTGTGCTTTCACGCGATGACAGTGATGCTTTAATTTCTGATTTTAATAAATTTGGTGAAGTTGCAGTTATTGATTTGGATGCGGCTCTTAGAAATACTGATGAAAAAGGAAACACACCAAATACTAAGCTTTTGAAATCACTGCTTCGAAAAGGAAACGTTCGTGTTGGCGGCGGTATTCGTGACGTTAAGAAAGCGAAGGAACTTATTTCTCTCGGGGCAGAAAAAGTTATTATTGGTTCTGCTGCCTGGAATGCAAACCGTAAAGATGGCGACCCTATTTTAAATACAGAGTTTTTAGACGAACTTGTTAACGCTATTGGAAAGCAGAGAATCATTATCAGTGTTGATGCCATTAACGGAAAGATTGCGGTTAAGGGCTGGACTGAAACTGTAAATATATCTCTTATCGAAGGCGCAAAAGAAGCTGAAAAATATGCAAGCGAATTACTTTTTACCTGTGTAGAAAAAGAAGGCTGCATGCAGGGTACAGATATGAACCTTGTTAAACAGCTGCGCGAAAATGTCAGCTGCAGGGTTGTTGCTGCCGGAGGTGTTAATTCTTTAGAGCAGATTGTCGAGCTTGAAAAACTGCACTGCGATGTTCAGCTTGGAATGGCTTTGTATAAAGGTGAAGTAAAATTAAACGAAGCTTTTGTTGAATGCCTTGACTGGGAAAAAGTTGACGGAATGATTCCTGTTATTGCTCAGAGCGTGAACGGCGAAGTTTTAATGATGGGATATTCGAATAAAGAGGCTTTGTATAAATCGTTTGAAACCGGAAACTTAACTTTTTTTAGCAGAACACGAAATACCTTGTGGACTAAAGGTGAAACTTCAGGACATTTCTTAAAGCTCTGTAAAGTCAGGGCAGACTGTGACCGCGATACAATTCTGGCTACTGTAATTCCAAACGGTGGTGCCTGCCATACAGGAAGCTGGACTTGTTTTACGAGTGAGTGCGATGAAAAATCTTCTATGGAAAGACTGTATGCAACTATTGCTGAGCGTTTTGCAAATCCACGACCTGGAAGCTATACGGCAACTCTTACAGATAAGCGTGTCCGCGAAAAAATTATGGAAGAGGCCGAAGAGTTTACTGATGAAGCAGAGACAAGGGAAGACTATATCTGGGAAGCAAGCGACCTGCTTTATTTTATAAGCGTTTTAATGTACAGACAAAAGATTACCTGGCAGGATATATACGACGAACTTGATAAGAGGCATAAAAAGTAATTTGTAATTTGCAAATTACGGATTGCAGATTGTTTAGTGTGTAGGTTTTACTGAGACAATTTAACTGTGGTAATTTTATTGTGACAAAAGGAAGTAGTGATGATAAAAATTCAAAATGCAAACGAAATAGAAGAAAGCTTTTTTTATGGAAGAAATTTCAGCGAGAGTATTCAGGTTGTCAGCGATGTTTTAAAAGATGTTCAGACTCGCGGCGATAAAGCTCTTCATGAATACACAAAAAAATTTGATCAGTCTAATCCGTTGAGTTTTGAAATTCCTTATGAAGTCCTTAAAAATTGTGCAGAAAAAATGCAGAGAGAAAACAAGGATTTATACGATTCACTCTGCTATTCGCGTGATCTTGCACTTAGATTTGCTAAAGAACAGAGAAAGTCATTTAATGATTTTGAAATTGAATTAGAAAAAGGTTTGTTTACTGGACAAAAAAATATCCCTGTGGAAAGAGCTGGAGTTTATGTTCCTGCCGGAAGATTCCCTCTGGTTTCTACGGTTGTTATGACTGTTACTCCTGCAGTTGCCGCTGGTGTTAAAGAGATAATTCTTTGTACGCCGCCAAGAGTTTTTCCGGGAGATGTTAATGATGGTGGAAAACCATACGCTGATGAAAATATTATGGCTGCTGCATATTTGTGTGGTGTTACAAAAGTTTTTGCGTGCGGTGGTTCTCAGGCAATTGCTGCCATGGCTTTTGGAACAGAATCAATTCCACGCTGCGATGTGATTGTAGGACCTGGTAACAAATTTGTTGCAGAAGCAAAGAAGCAGGTATATGGAACTGTCGGAATCGATATGGTTGCCGGCCCTACAGAAGTGTTTATTATTGCTGATGAAAAAGCAAATCCTGTCTGGGTTGCTGCAGATTTACTTGCTCAGGCAGAACACGATGTTGTTGCACAGCCAGTTCTTGCAACCCCTTCGTTAGAGTTTGCAGAAAAAGTCAGGGATGAAATTGAAAGACAGATTGCAACTTTAGCTACAAAAGAGATTGCAGAAAAAAGTATTGCATCCTGCGGTAAAATTATCATCACAAAAGACCTGGATGAAGCCTGTGTTCTTGCAAACAAAAAAGCACCGGAGCATCTGGAAATTGCTCTGGATGAAGGAAGCGAAAGAGAGCGAATTGTAAACCTCGTTCATAATTATGGTTCACTATTTATTGGCCACGGAGCCGCTGAAGTTTTTGGCGATTATGCTGCTGGCTTAAATCATACATTGCCAACTTCAGGAAGTGCCAGATTTACCGGAGGACTTTCTGTAAGAGTATTCTTGAAAACAGTTACTACCTTAAGAACAAAAGACGGTGAAGAAGGAACTGTGAAATCTGCATCTGCTGCCGGTCACTTAGGTGATGCAGAAGGACTTGCTGCCCATGCGAGAGCTGCAAGATTAAGACTTGGAGAAACAATATAAATGAGAGTATGTAAATTAGGTGAAGAGGTTTTACGAACTAAGTGTGAGAATGTAAAGCCGGAAGAAATAAATGATGAATTCAGAAAGCTGCTGGATGAAATGTTTGAAACTATGATAAGTGCAAACGGCTGCGGTCTGGCTGCTCCTCAGGTAGGAATTACCAAGCGCTTTTTTGTACTGATGGCCGATGATGAAGTAAAGAGAGTTTTTATAAATCCTGAAATCACAAAGACTTCACAGGAAACTGTTGAATACGATGAAGGCTGTCTTTCTATTCCGGGATTCTCTGAAACAATAGTTCGTCCTGCAAAAGTTTCTGTTACTGCATTGGATTCATTCGGAAAGCAGTTTGTTATTAATGATGCAGAAGGTCTTCTTGCGAGAATTATTCAGCATGAGAATGATCACTTAAATGGTGTGATGTATATTGACCGTGGTGATGAAGAGCAAAAGGAAAAGATTATAGAGCAATTTAAAAAACGCGAAGAACGCCGTGCTCAGAAAGAAGCTAAAAGGGCTGCAAAAAAAGCAAGTCTTGAGGCAAAAATTGCTGCTAAAAATGCAAAGAAAGGAAAATAGACGTAAAAATGCTTAGAGTTTTATATGCGGGAAGTCCTGCTGCTTCGGCAAAGGCTTTGGAACTTATTTTAAAAGATAGTGCCATGTCTTCGTCAACGCCGGAACAAGAATATAAAATTGTTGGTATTCTCACAAATCCTCCGGCTGCAAGAGGAAGACACAGTGAACTTATTCCGACAGATGTAGAAAGCTATGTCAGGATTTGGAATAAAGCCCGTGAGGATGATATAAAAATTTATACCCCGGAACATATTAAAACAGAAGCCCGCGAAGAAATTGCTTTATGCCGCCCGGATATTTTTGTGTGCTATGCTTATGGTCATATTTTAGGTCCTAAGTTTTTGTCGCTGTTTAAATACGGTGCGATAAATTTACATCCTTCACTTTTACCAAAATACAGGGGAGCAACTCCGGTTCCACAGGCAATTTTAAATTGTGACAAAGAAACTGGATTTTCTATACAGAAGATGGAACTTGGAATTGATGAAGGTGATATTCTGGACCAGGAAATCAGGCGCCTTACAGGAACAGAAACTTCTGAAAGCCTTTTGAAAGAGTGCACATTGTATGGAGCCGCAAGCATTACAAACATCTTGAGAAACCTTGCAAAAACCGGAAAGCTTCCACAACCAATTCCGCAGGTAGGAGAGCCAAGTTATTGTACGCTTATAAAAAAAGAGGACGGAAGAATTAACTGGAAATGGTCAGCTGAAAGAATTGATGCGCAGATTCGTGCATATACACCATGGCCTGGATGCTTTACTACCTTGAACGGTGTTTCGCTTAAAATTATAAAAGCCCGTGATGCTGCAAAAGTTGCACTTCAGGATAACAGTGTCCCAAAAAACACAAGTGCTGTTCCGGGTACTGTAATTTCTTACAATAAGCAGAGAGGAATTTTAATTCAGACCGGAGACGGAATTTTAATTGCGACAGAACTTCAGTGGCAGAATAAAAAAGCTATGGATTATAAATCATTTATGAACGGAACAAGAAATTTTCTGGGCTCTGTTCTAGAATAAATATGAACAGATTATAATAGAAGAAATTATAAAGTTTGGAGTTAGTATGAGTGACAAAGAAAACAAGCTTAAGACTTTTTTTTCAAAGATGAAGATTAATTTTGAAAATCAAATGCAAAATATTGCTTCATGCAAAAAGCAGTTTATCTGGACAGTAATTTTAACTTTTATTGTAATGGGAATTACCTGTCTTGCAGTATTTTTTGCTTCTGTACAGGGTGCTGAAAAGGTTATGGTTCCAAATGTTGTCGGAAAAAATTTAACTGAAGCAATTCTGGAAATGGGCGAAAAAGAATTATATCCAAAACTCATACTTAAATATTCTGATGATATAAATGATGCAGGAAAAGTGCTGGAGCAGAATCCACCGGCAGGAAGCATTGTAAAAGCCTATAGAAGAATGACTTTAACTGTGAGCCGTGGAATTTCACTGGAAGAAATAGAAGACTATGTTGGAAAGCCAATAGATGAAACCTTAAAGAGACTTGATGTTTTGTACAGAGGTGAATATGCAAATGTAAAAGTTGCAAAACCCTGCTATACAAAATCTGAAGAAGCTAAAGGCACAATCATTGCACAGTTTCCTGAAGGCGGAACATCGGTATACGAAGATGTAACTTTATATTTAATAGTAAGTAACGGAACTGAAGAAACTTTAGTAACTGTTCCTGGCGTTGAGGGCCTTTCAATTTCTGCTTTACAGAACAAAATCAATGAAGGCAATTTAATCTTTGATATAACTCCAGTAAATGTTTCCGGAAAAGAAAAAGGAGGCATTGTTAAAAATCAGGAAATTCAGGGTGGAAATGCAGTCAGCCCTTATACAAGAGTTTCTCTTTCAATGACAGTAAAAGATGATTCTTCTGCTTCAACAAGACAGGGTGTTATGGAAACTAATTTACCGGAATTTTTATACCCTATGTTAATCAGGCTTGTGGAAATAGATTCTTATGGTCACACAAAAACATTAATCAATTCATATCACACGGGCGGACATTTAACTTTTCCTTATGAAGCTTCAAATGGTTCAACCTTACGTTTATATGTTAGAGATGAACTTGTAAATGAAATTGTAATTCAGTAATTAATGGATGGTACGAAATGGAAAAAATGATTACTAAAGCAGAACTTGATGAATGCGCACAATACATAAACTCTTGCCGCGAAGAGCTTTCGAAAAGAGTAATCGGGCAAAAAGAAGTTGTTGATGGAATTATTACAGCATTAATTGCAGGAGGTCATGTTCTTCTGGAAGGAGTTCCTGGCCTTGCAAAAACTTTAGCCGTAAGAACTTTTGCTGAAATCAGTGGACTTGATTTTAAGAGAATTCAGTTTACTCCTGATGTTTTGCCTGCTGATGTAACCGGAACTTTAATTTATGAACAGAGCACAGGAAAATTCAGTGTAAGAAAAGGTCCTGTTTTTTCAAATGTAGTTTTAGCTGATGAAATAAACAGAGCCCCTGCAAAAGTACAGTCTGCTCTACTTGAAGCAATGGCAGAAAACAGTGTAACAATCGGTGAAACAACATATAAACTTCCTTCGCCATTTTTTGTACTGGCTACACAGAACCCAATTGAACAGGAAGGAACATATAATCTACCGGAAGCAGAATTAGACAGATTCTTACTAAAGCTTATCGTGAATTATCCGTCGCTTGAAGAAGAATTTGCAATTGTAAAAACAGAAGGAAAGGCTTCGGAAATTCCTGTAAAGAAAGTATTTAATGAACATGCTTTTGAAAAATGCAGGCAGGCAGTAGAAGCAATTACTGTAGATGAAAAAATTCTTTCGTATATAGTTTCACTAGTAAGTGTTACCCGCCCTGATTTTGACAGAAAGGCAGACAGAAGATCAGCAACTACTAAAAATGATATTCAGCGCTACATTTCATTTGGTGCTTCTCCAAGAGCTGGAATTGCATTGTTAAAGTGTGCAAAAGTAGTAGCTTTATTTTCGGGCAGAAGCTTTGTATTCCCTGAAGATGTTAAGTCTGTTGCAAAGCAGGTTCTCCGCCACAGACTGGTTTTGAATTATGAAGCTGCAGCAGATCAGGTTACCGCTGATGATATCATAGAAAAGATTTTAGACTTAATGCCAGTTCCTTAATGTTTTAAGAGGGATTTTTACAAAGATAAAATAAATGGAAAAAAACCAACTTTCTAAAAAGGCAAATTTACTTCATTTAAGCTCATTAAAACTTGCAGAACGAATGCGAAATGGAAATTTTAAATCGCTTTATCACGGAAGGGGTATAGAGTTCAGTGGCGTTCGTGAATATTTACCTGATGATGACGTGCGCTCTATAGACTGGAATGTTACTGCAAGAATGGGAAAACCTTTTGTAAAAATTTTTGAAGAAGAACATGAGCTGGATATTTTTCTTGTAATAGACAAATCAGTTTCAATGAGTAATGGTACTGGATTACAGTCCCGACTTGAAGCTGCAATTGAATGTGCTTCTCTTTTAACGCTTGCTTCATTACACAATAACTGCCCGGTTGGTGCCGTTACCTTTGACGGAAAAATAAATTTCTTCTGTGAACCAAAAGCCGGAAGAAATCACGCAATGCTTGTTCTTTCTAAGATTGAAAAAGAATTCGATAAAAAAACAAATGGTTCTGCTTTGAATAATGCTTTACAGGGTGCAGAAAAAATTCTGAAGAAAAGTTCACTCATAATGATTCTAAGTGACTTCAGGACTACGGGCTGGGAAAAACCATTTTCTCACTTGTGCAAAAAAAATGATGTTATTGCAGTAAGAATTCAAGACCCGCTCGATGAAGCACTTCCTTTAGTTGGTTCTGTTCCGTTTGTGGATCCTGAAACACATTTCCACACAACGCTTCCAACTTTTTCTTCAAAGTTTGCAAATGCCTGGAAACGCGACAACGATATGAGACTGCACAGATGGGAAGAAGAAGTTATTCGCCACGGTGGAATTCCTCTGATCTTAAATACATCGAATGAGCCTGCATCACAATTAATAAAGTTCTTTAGTATAAGGGAGAAATCCTGATGAAAAAAAGAATTTTGTTTTTTGTTCTTCTTGTTTCAAATATATTTCTTTTTGCGCAGAATAATAATGAAGCCGATTTAGATAAAGTCATTCAGATAATGGTTCCGAAAGAAATTTATATTGCAGACAAAGGCTTGGTTCAGTATACGTTCAAAACTCCAATAGATTTATTTGCAATGACAAGCCAGGAATATATTTTTGGTGAAGAGATGAGAATTCCTGTAGAAAAGCTTTCGTTCCTTGTGGACCAGAATGAATGCTCTCTGGAAAAAGTTTTAATCCTGAGAAACGGTTTAAGTTACAACCTTTGCATTACCTTTGTTCCGTGGAAAACAGGAGAAATAAAATTCAGCGAATTTGATTTGGTAAAATTATGCATCGAATTAAATCCAAATGATGAAGTTGATGAATATGCTCAATCTACAACTTATCCAATCAGAATTGAACCGATTAAAATTTCTTCGCTTTCTGAAAAACTGAATATCGTAAACATAAAAGCTCCGTATCCGCCGCTCCTGATTCCGGGTACAACTTATGTTATATGGAGCATTATAATTTTAGTTTTGGTTTTTATTGTTTTAATTGCAATTTTTATAATCCGCTTACAGTTTTTCCTTAATAAATACAGAATTTTAAAAATGCATATTGATTACAAAAAGAATTCGATTCGAACTAGAAGACGCTTAAAAGCACTTTTGAAAAATAAAAATAAATCAGATGATAAAACCTTCTGCTATAACTGGCAGAAACTTATGCGTGAATATCTGGAATATCGATTTAAAGTTTCATTTTCATCAGTTTCTAAAAATAAAATGCATTCCCTTATTTTTTCCGTAAGTGATTTTGTTTTTACAGAGGAAGAAGAGTCAGCACTCGATAAACTTTCAAGGCTTTTTGTCCGCACAGACTATATTCGTTTTGCTCAAGGGTCTATTGATTCGCAGCTTTTGCCGGTAGAAGAACACAGGGCAGAACTTTTGGATAATGAACGAAAAACAATTGTAGAAGAAACATATTCTATAATAAATATTTTTGAATCGATGTTTAAAAGATGTGAGATTAAAGAGGATATAAAAAAATGATAGATTTTGAAAATCCGCTGGCATTTTTATTTTTACTCGCATTCCCTGTATTATTGTTTTTGCGATATATAAAAGTTTTTACCCCTCTTTCATTTCCTATAAATTTAAGTGACTGGAATGGTTCAAGTTTCAGCTGGAACAGGAAGAGCAGAAAGTTTTTTACATTCTTTGCTAATTTTTTAAACTTTATGGGATATTTTGCTTTAGTTTGTGCTCTTGCAAATCCTGTAAAACATAATCAGAAAAAGATATTTTACTCGCGTGGTTCAGACATAATTTTTGTAGTAGACATAAGTCCTTCTATGGCATCGCAGGATATAGCCGGTTCCTCTAGATTTGAAGCAACGAAAAAAGCAGTTCATTTATTACTCGATGAGAATTCCGGTAGTGCTGCAGGTTTAGTTTTAATGGCAGAAGAAGCAGTTCTTGCAGTTCCTCCGACAATGGACAGAAACACTTTTTATTCAAAACTTGATTCAATGACAATCGGTGAATTGGGAGACGGAACAGCAATTGGCACGGGTTTAAGTCTTGCAACTTATCATCTGGAATCTTCTCTTGCACCGAAAAAAAGCATTGTATTGATTACTGACGGTGAAAATAATTCAGGCTCAATCCATCCGCAGACAGCAGCAAATTTTGCAGTAGAAAAAAACATTTCACTTTATATTCTGGGTATTGGAACTAAGGGAACGGTTCATCTGGAATATACAGATAAAAAAACAGGTCATTTGTATTCGGGCTTTTATGAATCGAATTTTGATGGAACCCAGCTTGCAGAGCTTGCAACAAAAGCCGGCGGTAAATATTTTGAAGTTGATTCATTGCATTCTTTAGCACACGCATTTGAATCTGTAGGAAAAAATGAAAATATAGTTCAGACATATCAGATTAAAAACTTTGATATAGAACTTTACTTTTATTTTGTTCTTGCTGCAATCATTATATTTGCCGTTGCATGGATTATTAAGCGTATTTTCTTACAGGTGGTTATATGAATTTTACAATTGCAAGACCCCAGGCTTTTTATTTTATACTTCTCTTAATTTTTGCACTTGTATACGTTATAAAAAGATATTCGAGAATTAAAAAAACATTCTCTGAAAAAAACGGTGTAAGAAATCAGGTATATGCTTTCAGGCGTTTTAAGGTTTGCTTTATTTCCAGAAGCATTTTTAGAACACTCGCTGCTCTCTGTGTAATTTTTGCGTTTGCAGGAATTTCGTGGGGAACAAAAATCATCCCTGTACAAAAAAATGGAAAAGCAGTTTCTTTCGTTTTTGATATTTCGTACAGCATGGAAACAAAAGACGCACCGGAAAGAACAACCCGCTTACAGGCCGCAGCAAATTATGCACAGCAGTTACTTGAATATATGGAAGGAGTGCGAATCAGCATAGTTCTTGCAAAGGGTGACGGAATTATAGCCTTGCCTTTAACAGAAGATTATCCTGCCATAAAAACTTTGCTGAATAATTTGTCTCCAAAGCTTATGACAGCACAGGGTTCATCTCTTGGAAAGGGAATAAGATGCGCAGTAAATTCTTTTCCTACTCAGACAAGTGAAAGCTCCTTCATCTGGTTATTTACTGACGGTGAAGAAACAGACGGCAATTTAGTTTTATCTATAGAAGAAGCTGCTGCCTCAGGAATTCCTGTTGCAATAATCGGTTTTGGTTCTGAAAGAGAATCTGAAGTTCTGGCAGGCGACGGAGTAACAAAAGTAAAAACTGCATTAAGAAGTGCTGAAATTTTAAAAGTGATTGAACAGGTAGAAAAGATAAAAAATATAAATCATTCTACAAAAAATCCTATTGTTACATACGTAGACGCTTCGGAAATGGGTTCAGCCTGGAAGCTTTTAAAAGCACTTTCTTTAACAAATTCTGAACTTGAAATTTCGTATGAATCACAGCCAATAGAACGAAACACTTTGTTTATTATTCTGGCCTTAGTTTTCTATATGTTCTCATTTATTTTTGGTGAAGCAGATTTAATACAGGGTAAACACACTTTGTTTTCTAAGTTTTCATCATTAAGTATTGTATTATTTTTATTTTCAAGCTGCGGATTAAAAACAAGAGAAGGAAAGCAAATTCTAGAAGGCAGTTTAAACTGGAGTAAAAAGAATTATCAGGAAGCAATTGCAAATTTTATGAACGTCGAAATTTTATCGGAAAAAGAAAATGATAAAATGGCAAACGATTATGCACTTTGTAATTTAGCAACAACTTATATTATGCAGAATGAAAATGATGCTGCCCTGGAAAAATTTGATCAGATTTCAAAAGACGCTCCTGAAAATATTAAATTTGCCATTTATTATAATTCAGGAATAATTGCTCATCGTCGCGGTGATTATGAAGCAGCTTCAAAATTATTTAAAGAAGCACTTTTTATAGACAGCTCAAATATTGATGCAAAAGTAAATTATGAATTATCTCTTCTGGGAAAAAATATACAGGAAAAACAATTAGAAAAGCAGTTAGAACCTGTTATTGAAACAAATAATAATACTTCTTTTGAAAAGGAATTGTATTCGGTTATAAAAGAAACGGAGTCTAAGCAATGGAAAAACAAGCAGCAGGAATCAGAAAAATCTTCTTTAGATTATTGATTTTTTGTTTATTCATAAATACTCATTTTTTTCTTTATGCAAAAAATCCTTCGTGGTTGGAATTATCAAAATTAAAATTTCATAAAGGAGAGGAATACTTTTTTACCGGAACAGACTGTCCTTTTTATATTGATATTCCTGATGTAAAACCAGAAAATGTTCAGCTTAATGTAAACAAACTTCCGGACAGTGTAAGTTTTATTTCTTCGAAAAAAGAAGTACTAATGCCGCGCTATAATGTTGATGGAACTTTACTAACGCCGGGTGGAACGCATCTGGTGATGTATCTGAAATTTGAAGTTGCAGGCCGACATAGAATTCCTTATGTTCATATGATAATGAACGGATATTATATGACTCCGGCAATTGGAACCGTAGAAGTATTTGAAAATCCAAGATTTATGCTTCCTTCAATAGAGATAAAATTTTTTGATTCAGAATCAAACGAAATAAATGTCAGGAAAAATCAAATCAGGTTAAAGGAGACAGAGCATTTAAATTTTACGATTTATATAAAATATGCTGTACAATTAAATGTATTCACCTGGGATTTGCCGGAAAATTCTTTATTTAATGAAATTAAATCCTTTGAGGAAATGAATAATGTCAATAAAAACAAAAACACGAATTTTAATCCGTCTCCAATTCCTATTGCGACCTTTGACTGGCAGGTGTTAAAAAAAGGGACTTACGAATTACCAAAATTTTATATTACTGCAACAACTTATAATGGCTTTGATTATGATTTAGAAATTCCAAGTTATAGAATAATAGTCGATTCATTAAACTTGAAAGCAAACCCGGCAGATGAAGAAAAAATCAAGAACCTCTTCTCCTATGCATTTACAGAACCTTTGTCGGCACAAAATTATACAGAAGAAATAAAATGCACAGAACAGGATTTGCAGGCACTTTTGAGCTTTTATCATGATGAAATAAATTCATTTCCATTGTTTAATAAATCCTATAAAAAGCGTATAGAACTTGAAAAAAAACTCGGGCTTACACAGGGAAAAAGTAAAGCAAGTAAACCCTTTCTTTATATTCTAATTACAATTACTGTTATTACATTATCTGTTTCAATTATTTTATTCTGCGTTAAAAGAAAAATTGTTGCTTTTATAGTTTTAGTGTTTGCAGCAGTCAGTCTTGTGTTTACTGGTATTCAGATGAATAAAGTTCTTACTGAAACTGCTTTGTATAAAGGCGGGGCAATAAATTCAATTCCTGAAAAAAACATTACTTCCGGAGTAAGAATAAAAGAAGGAAGCTGTGTTGTTGTATTAAAAAAAGTTGGTGACTGGTGCTATATTCGCTGCAATGATACTTCGGGCTGGATAGAAAAAGAAAACCTGATAATGATTAAATAGTGTGGAGGTACAAAAATGAACATGGATGAAATAATGAAGCAGTATGATGAATTGCAGAAAAAACAAAAGTTAAATAAAACTCCACAAGTTTCACATAAAAAACCAAACGCTTTAACAAAGGAAGAAAAGCTTGCTGCTAAACAGGGATATTCCTACGAGCAGATAATGGAACAGGAAAGTAAGCGACGGGCGAATCCAATGGAAGTGTGGTTAAACCGATACGGAACCGTTGATAAAGATAGAATTGCAGACGAGAAAAATGAAAATGCTAAGCTGCACAATATTGATTACCTGAAAAAAATAAAGCCTCAGGCAACAATAGATTTACATCAGCTTACAAAAGATGAAGCGTGGAACAGACTGAATGCGTTTGTCAGTGAATGCAAGCAGAAAAACTTAAAGAAGATTCTGATTATTCACGGAAAAGGAATACATTCAAATGGTTCAGATCCAGTTTTGGGCCCTATGGTAAAAATGTTTATAGAGCAGGATAAACGGCTTGGAACTTCAGGGCACCCGGACAGAAACAACGGCGGAAACGGAGCAACCTGGGTCTTAATAAAATAGTTTTTACTTGTAACAAAAAATTAAATTTATTATTTTAGAGATATGACTGATTTATATAAAGTTCTAGAAATTGAAAAAACCGCTACAAGCGATGAAATAAAGAAAGCATATAGAACTCTCGCGTTTAAATATCATCCTGACAGAAATGCAGGGAACAAAGAGGCAGAAGAAAAATTCAAAAAAATCAATGAAGCTTATTCTGTTCTTGGAGATGAATCAAAACGCAGGGAATATGATTTATACGGTTCATCTGGCTCAGCACAAAATACACAGAATTATCAGAACACATATTATCAGCAAGCCTATAATAACAATGATTTTGATTACACACGCTATTATTCCTGGTCAAATTTTAATGAAGAAGCAGATCCATTTAGTGATTTCTTCAATAACTTTCAGAATAAAAACGCTTATAACAAAAATTCATATACTTATACAAACAATAAGACAGAGTATTCGAATTCACATTACGGCTGGAAAAAACTTGGTCGTGGTTTACTGCACACCTTTGCTTCAGTTATAGGCGCAAGTCTTTTGAAGTGGATATTTCCATTAAATCTGTTTTGTCTGTTTGGAATTTTTACAGGAATTCTGGAAGTTGTAAGGGCAGTCCCATTAATTGCAAGGGAAATGCAGTCAAAAACTAATTCTAAAAAATAAAAAAGGCTGCCTCTTACGGCAACCCTCTTCTTTCTAACGCTCTCTAAAAATTATTCTTCCGCGGTTTAAATCATATGGTGAAAGTTCAACTTTAACACTGTCACCAGGAACAATTCTAATGTAATGTTTTCGCATCTTTCCACTAAGATGTGCCAGGATAACGTGTCCATTCTTAAGCTCAACACGGAACATTGTGTTTGGTAAAGCTTCTTTTACAACACCTTCAACTTCAATAGCTTCGTCTTTATTAGCCACGATTCCTCCAATAATTTTGTTTGCCTTTTTGGAAATTTGATGTATACTATTATGATAAAAAGGAAAGGGACTGTCAACATGGGAGGTATGATATGAAAAAAGATTTTCCTGAAAAACAAAAGAAGAAATTAATTGCACAACGTAATGAAATTCTTGATTCACTTGTAGGACGAAATGAACAGTTAGCATCACTTGTAAATACTGTAGAAGCAGGAGATGACGCTGATATTGCATCAGATACAATAGATAGAACATTACTTAATTCTTTAGGAGAAGCAGATCAGAAGCGGCTTGCAATGATTGATGCTGCTATAGAAAGTATTAATAGAGGAACTTATGGAATCTGCCTTCTTTGCGGAAAACCAATCCCGGAAGAGAGACTTGAAATTGTTCCTTATGCTGCACTTTGTGTTAATTGTCAGGCTATTGAAGAAAGAAAAAATCGATAAAGAAAGTTAAATCTTTTGAAATTTATAAGAGCCGTCTGTATAGTAAGTAATTTCTGTATAGCCGGCTTTTTTTATGTATTCAATTCCTTCTGCAAACCAGGCATCTAAAAGCTCTTTATGGTGACAGTCAGAACCTAAAGTAACCGGGATATTTTTTTCCTTCATAAGAGACAGAAAATATGGACTCGGGAAAGGTGTTGATAAACCGTAGCGAACTATAGGGCTTGTATTTATTTCTACACAGCATCCGTTTTTCACCATAGCCTTAACCGTTTCTTTTAATTCATTTTTATACCAGGAAGCGTTTTCATCGAATAGAACATTTTTACCGTTTTGTATGCGGATTAAATCAGGGTGTCCCATAAAAGTAAAATCACCGTGTAAAAGCATTTCCCTTTCGAGAGCAAAATATGTCTGCACGGCTTTTTTTACATTACCATTAAACGCTTTATTTATTCCTTCCATAACATGAGCTGGAGAACCATCTGCTTCAAAATATCCTTTATTGCCCGGAACATAATGAACGGAACCAATTAAAAAATCTGCATTAAACTGTTTGTACCGGCTCATTTCAGGACAGGTAACGCCAGCTATATAATCTGCTTCAAACCCGAGCTGAATCTGCAATTTACCTTCGTAGAGTTTTTGTACTTCGCGGACTTTGTTACAGTAGGCTTGGAACTGATTTATATTCATATGATATTCGCTTGAAAACGGATACATTGAATGGCTTGAAAACCCGAGGATGTCAAAACCCTTTTCTAAAGCAGTCTGAGCCATTTCTTCAATAGTATTGTTTCCGTCGCAAAAAACTGAATGTGTATGATAATTTGTTTTCATAGTGATACTTTCCATTTACCTACAATATTTTCTAACTGGAAAAAGTCTAATGCAAAATTTGTTCTGGCTGTTTTTATCTGCACTAAATCATTTTCTTTAATTGCATCATCCATCTGGCAGGCAAAATCATATAGTTTTTTTGAACTGATAGCTGCACACGAACCTTTTAATGAATGTGTAATCAATTTTATTTCATCTATGTCCAATTCTTTTTTAGCAAGTTCATTCTTTAGTTTCTCAAGTTTAATTTTTGTCTGCTCTATAAAATCATTCATGAGAGAAATAGAAAGCTCTTTATTTGAATTTGTAATTTCCATAAAGCTTGCAATGTTCCACAAGTCAGAATCTTCGGCCTGATTATTTATATCAACTAAACTGATTATATCCATTGCTTCAGGAATCATAAGGACGCAATTCCATTTTTCAAGTAACTGGCTTACGGCATCTTTTCTGAACGGCTTGAGGAGAACATCATTTATACCGAGGCGGGTATATTCCTTAAAGTCTTCAGGATTATTGTTTGCAGTGCAGGCAATGATTATTCCCTTGTAATGCATATGTCGTAATTCAAAAGCAGCATCCAGTCCGTTTTTGTTCGGCATAAAAATATCCATAAAAATAATTTCGATATTTGGATTAGCTTTTATAATTTGAATTGCTTCATCGCCGTCTTCTGCAACATAAACCTGCGCACCAAATTTTTCGAGGATTGTTTTAATAAGTTTTCTGTTTACAGGATGATCTTCTGCAACAAGAATTTTATTATTCTTTCCAGGTAAAATGTCTGCGTATTTATATTTAAACTCACGGTCAGAATTTAAACTTGTAATTAATTTTTCATTATTATCCTGAGTTTTAGAATCAAGAATTTCTGAAAGCTGCTTGCGTTTTATAGGCTTGTAAATGTATCCGCTGTAAACATTGCTTGTCATAGCACGGATTTCTTTGTCCATCTGTCCTTCAGGAATCATAAGGTAAATTTTTGTTGAATTGCTTTTATTCTGATTAAGGCAGCTGGAAAGCTTTTCTATTTCAACAGTTGTGTAAGAAGAATCAACTAAAGCCACAGTGAAATTTGAAGAGATTTTGTTAATGGCTTTTTCAACTGAGTCGGTACAGAATATTTTTTTTACGCCAAAGTATTTGAGCTTTTTAATCAATGTATTTTGTGCCATATGATTTTTTTCGAGAATCAGTATATTTGTTGCTTTAGAAATTTTTACTTCCTGATTTTTTTCCTGACTGAAAGAAGATGCTTCTAGTGGAATAGTGAACCAGAAATTTGAACCTCCGCTTGGATTTGAAAGAACACCAAGCTTTCCTTTCATAACATTTACTAAGTTTTTACAGATAGAAAGTCCCAGTCCTGTTCCGCTGTATTTTTTTGTTGTACTAGAATCAATTTGATAAAAGTCTTTAAAGATTAATTCTTTTTTATCATCACTTATTCCAATTCCTGAGTCAGCAATTTCAAACAGAAGGTAATTTCGCCATTTAGTAACGCGGACAAGAATAAATCCTTTTTCCGTAAATTTAACGGAGTTCTTTACAAGATTCAAAATAATCTGCTGAACACGATTTGGATCGCCCATCACTGCGGGAGGCAAAGAATAATCTATGTCGGTAATAACCTGAATGCCTCTGTTAAAAGCTTCAATACTTATAAGGTCAACAACCTGCTCTGTAAGCTCTATGACATCATAGGGAATAGATTCCAGCTTAAACTGGTCGGACTGAATTTTTGTAAAATCAAGAATATCGTTTGCGAGCTGCAAAAGCGTGTTGGCACTGAAGTCAATCTGGTGAACATATTCAATCTGTTCTTTATCCAGATTTGTATCTTCGAGAAGTTCAATTGTACTGATTACAGTTTGAATAGGAGTTCGAATTTCGTGCAGTGTACTTGCTATAAAGCGGCTACCAAATTCTATAGAATCGTTAGACACTTTTTAGCCTCGAGGAGTTGAACGCAAAATTTCTACAGCCTTATTTACCACGGCATTTGGCTTTTGAATTTTTGAAAGATAGGTCTTTGCTCCTAAACTTATAGCTTTATAAATATAGTCTTTTTGTGTTGCCTGCGAATAAACAATAACCGGATTAGTGAAATTGTGATTCGTTAAGCTTGTAAGGATAGAGAAGCCGTCCATATCCGGAATAAAAATGTCCAGAATTACCAAATCAAATTTTTGACCTGCAATTACATCCTTTATAAACTGACTGCCGCTTGCATATTTTATAATAGGCATATTTGCTGCTTCAAAGGCTGCCTGTAAAACATTAAGGATAAGAGGATCATCATCAACAACTGCAATTTTAATCTGATCATTTAATTCTTTAGGGGCTGCTTTATCCTGATAGCGAAGTTCAATTTCATCATTTGAAACAGGCTTATCGGATTCAAGAATTTTTTCTGCAATTAAATTCTGTTCGTTGCCGGCTGTTCTTTCTTCAACGAAATCGCTGAGAACATCATTTAAACTGTTTACAATTTCAATATGTGAATACTTAGGATGTCCTTCAATAAGCTTTCGTAAAAACTCACTGAATGAAAGAATTTTTATGCGGTTAGGATTAACCCGTTCATCGCTTGTAATGTTGTCTAACAGGAGCTCCAGGTTAATTGAGTCAATAAAGGTAAGCTCGAGGTTTGTAAGCATTAAAATGATTTTTGGATCTTCGAATTTATTTTTGGAAATAATCTCTGAGATTTTATACTTCAGGATATGAAGCTTTTCTCTGTTAATGCCTCTGGAGATTTCAATAAAAATTATGTCGTTGTTTAAGTGAATGTCTAAAATACATGGAGTTTCATCCATTGAAAAGTTTGTGCGTAAAATTGAACCGATGAAATTAAAGAATAAATCGAAACGGATTGGTTTTTTAAAATATTTTACAACGCCATATTCTGACAATGAAACGATTGTTAGGTTTTCAATATTTCCGCCGGCCATAACAATAGGAATCTGTTTTGCATTTACATCGTTATGCTTTTTTTCAAGTAAGTTTCTTGTTTCTTCTGTAATTTCATTACCTACTTCTACAATTATTAAATCCGGAAGGTAAGTGATAATTTTTGTATATGCGTCTCTGTTTCCAACTGCAAATTCAGTTACAACCTGTTCTGATTTTAATTTTGACTGTAAGAAATCGCAGAAGATTGGCGAACCATCTATAACCAAAACTCGTTTCATAATTAAATATTACTTTATAAAAATCAATCTTTCAAGTAAAATGAGAATGTCACGAAAGAAGCACAAGAGGGGGCACATAGACTATGAAAAGAGTAATTGTTTTTTTAGCAGATGGATTTGAAGAAATTGAGGCACTTAGTCCTGTTGATTATTTAAGGCGGGCAGGAGCTGAAGTTTTAATTCTGTCGTTAAACTCATCTTCAAGAAATGTGTGTGGTGCGCATAAAATAAATGTCCAGGCTGATATGCTTTTAGATTCTTATGTTTCTTCCAGCAGTGAACTGCCGGATGCTGTAATTATTCCCGGTGGAATGCCTGGCGCGACAAATATTGCTTCCTGCAAACAGGCTCTTGCTTTAATAAATGAAATGACTGAAAACAAAAAAATTGTTGCATCAATCTGCGCATCTCCTGCAGTAGTTCTTTCTAAAACAAATGCACTTAAAGGAAAAAAATGGACCTGCTATCCTGGAATGCAAAATGAAGCACAGGAATTTCTTTCGGGCTATACAAAAAATCGTGTAGAAACAGACGGCACTTTAATTACTGCATGTGGACCAGGGGCAGCAGAAAAATTCAGCATGGAAGTAGTCCGCTCTTTATTTGATGATGCAACAGCAAAAAGAATAAGTGAAGCTGCCTGCCATGCCTGAAAAGTTTTAACGCTTCTCACAAAAATTACGAACTTTTAGAATCAATCATTACTTTTTCAATCTCTGCAATATACATTGTGTGGAAATCATTTTTTCTATAGTTTTTGTCGCAAATAGAAGGGTCTGTAAAACTAAAGGCATTCATTTCCTGTGCATAAAGCTTTCTGCAAATAAGAACAAGTCGTGCTTCTTTTATCCATGGAGTAAAATTCATATATTCAACATGAAGTTTGCACTGGGCAATTTTATCTTCATCGCGGCCGGAATGTGAGCCACAGTAGTTCAGGGCATTCTTGTATTTTTCACCAAGTACGCTTAACGAAAAGTATTCGCCTGCATCAATAATTTCTTTTGTATAGCGGGTAGGCCTGAGGTAAATAGTTGCAACAGGCTTGTTCCATAAAATGCCGACGCCACCCCAGCTTGCAGTCATTGTGTTAACGCGGCCGGTAACAATTTTTCCTTCTTCATCTTTCTGCTGTGTACAGGCAGTAACGAGCATCCAGTCCTTGCCGATCATTTCAAATGGATTATCTTTTAACTGCTCAGGTCTAATATTCTTCATCATAAGTTTTTTCCCCCGTTTATAAACTGAAGATATTATATAGAAGAAAATAATTTTTTTATACGGATTCGCAGGTTTTTCTTACACGAATGTTTCTGGTACTAAGAAAATATTTTGTGCATCATCCACTGTTACGCCCTCGCTAGAAACTTCGCAGTGAACTGCTTGTTGCGAATCGCTCGTCCGCTCATTCCTCCGCCTGCGCTTCGGAACTAAAGGGGCTCCATAGTGTGCTGAATTTTTTGCGGAATTTAAACAGAAAATCTAAATTGCAAACAGGAGGCTGTAAGAGTAAAATAGAATGTATGATGATAAAAGTTTATTGTTACGATCGCTGTTCAACCTGTAAAAAGGCTTTGAGCTGGCTTGAGGCAAATAATGTTAAGTATGAAAAAATCGATATAAAAACGAATCACCCTGATGAAATTACGCTGCAGGAGCTTTATAAGAAAAGCGGACTCCCTCTCAAAAAGTTTTTTAATACCAGCGGCATTTTGTACCGGGAACAAAAGCTTTCAGAAAAACTTCCTTCAATGACTGAACAAGAAAAGCTTAAGCTTCTTGCGTCTGACGGAATGCTGGTAAAACGCCCTTTGCTTGTCTGTGCTGATACTGTAATTCCAGGCTTTAAAGAAAAAGAATGGCGTGAAGCATTAAAGATGTAATTTATAAATGGACTATAGTTATATTCTCAACAGTGCACTTCCTCAGAAAGAAAAGCTTCTTGAGTTTGGTTTCTGCGATTTGAAAAATAACGGAATCTTCGTTTGTAAAAAAACAATTTTGAACGGCGACTTTTATGCGCTTGTAACTCTCAATATTTCTCGGGGACAACTTGAGACAAAAGTTTTTGAAACTGCTACAGATGAAAAATATGCGCTCTTTGATGTTCCTTCGGCATGTGGTGCTTTTGTCGGAGAGGTTCGTGGTGAAGTACAAAACTTGATGGAGGAAATTAGAATAAAGTGTTTTGTTACACAGGACATAAAGCAGAAGTATCTTGATTTTTTGCATTCACAATTTGGAGCATGTGGTGACACTCCCTGGGCAGACGACGGTGACGCGACGAGTACGGTTTTTCGCTGTCCGAATAATAAATGGTTTGCGCTTGTAATGAAAATAAAATTCAGAAGTCTTGGTTTTGAAAGTGATGAACCTGTGTGGGCCGTAAACTTAAAAGCGGATCCGGATTTGATTCTTAAAGTGACCGACAGAAAATCAATTTTTCCCGCATATCACATGAATAAAAAATACTGGCTTACAGTACTGCTTACAGCGGTTACAGATTTCAACACGCTTTGCAATCTTACCGAACAGAGTTTTAAATTGGTGAAGAATAAAAAATGAAAGTTTAAATTTAACTTTGCATTGCCTTTCGTACTGTATCTACAGGGAGAAAATAAGACTGTTCTTTGTCATTGAATTTTATAAAACCGAAATGCTCGTAAAAACCCTTTGAAGTTTCTTTTGCATTAACGATTATAAAATATAATCCGGTAATCTCTGCTACATGGATTATTTTTATAAATGCCTGAGCAAGCAGCCACTTTCCAATTCCTTTTCCTTGTAAATCTTTACCGACTGCAAGACGGGCAATTCTCAATGAAGGAATAGGATACTTTGGTAATTTATTTCGGTATTCATCAGGAATATCTTTATAAACTACTTGAGCTGTTGCAAGTGTAAAATATCCGACAGTTTCTTCAGTTTCATCAAATGCAACAAAAGTTTTTCCGATTCCTAATGTGTCATTTTTTAATGAATACCGAGATAGAAATTCATTTAATACTTCTGTTCCGCAGTCAAACTTTTTCAGTTTTGCTTTTGGAACATCTTTTACCGACACTAATTTAAAACTCCTCTGAACCACCCTCTTAATGCTTCATTTGGCTCCGGTGGATTTTCCAAAGCGGCCATTACAAGGTCTCTGTCACGATTTGAAAGTACAAGAATTTCATTTTCAGCCAGATCAATTTGTGCCTGCTTTAGAGATGAAGTAAGCACATATGAAGAAAGAGAAACATGTTTAAGTTCAGCGGCACGTTCAAGAAGAGTCTTCTGATTTGAGTTAGCTCTAAAGTCAATTCTTTCGTCTTTTAATGCTACTGCCATAGCGATTTTATCCTCCTTGGAGAAAACTGCTAAACGAGTTTGTCACAGGCTTTAAGATAGCCTATGGCGTACGTGCCTTGACGAACTCGTATAATGTACCTCCACTTTTTATTGTAACACTGTGTACGGAATTTGTACACACAATAATCACAAAAAGATGAGCGACTTTTGTTGTTATTTATTTGGTAAAGAATAAAGGAAGCCTACGCCTGATATGAAGGGCGAGCGGAGTGAGTTCAGAAAGCTTTTGAAGAAAGTTTTCTGAATGGAGGGCGTAAGACCCGTAACCCGGAATAGCAGGGTGGGGTTTTAAATGCTTTCTTTGCAAAAAAATTTACTGGTGAAGAATAAAATTCCGTCCAAAAAATAATTGTACAGGAAAATAAAAAACTGGTGTATAATAGATAAAATAGCTATTGAGGATAAATAATGCAAAAGTATAAGAAAATATTTGTTTACGCATTACTGTTTTTTTGTATTGTATCAATCGTAAATGAATTGCTTATTTTTGTCAGGAATTTTTATCAGTTATCGAGAATTGAAGAAACTGAGCACACCATTAGCGATTATAAATCTCTGGCAGAAAATGAGCACATATTGTTTTTATCATCTTATGCTTCTCATGACTTTGAGAGTGAAATCCAATACAACGTTTTAAATAAATATCTTTCCGAAAAAAAATTTTTTGTAGATGCAGAATATTTAGACTCAAGAAGAATTAATTATTATGAATATGAAGAATTTTTCTATTCGTACTTAAAGAGCAAGCAGAATGAACTTCCATTTAAATATAAAACGATTGTTGCTTCCGGAGATGTAGCTTTAGAGTTCTGTATAAAATTTCAGGACGACTTATTTGCAAACATACCGATTGTTTTCATTGATGTAAAAAATCCTGTTCTAGTAAATATTGCCAACAGTAGAAATAATATGATTGGTAATTTAGAAAGCATAAACATTGATAAAATTGTAAATGTTGCATCAAGGCTTTTTCCAAAATCAAAAAGATTCTTAATCATTACAGATGACCAGATTGAGCAGATAGGAATTCAGGCGCAGATTCTTATGTATCAGGATAGCTTCTCAAATTATGAACTGGAAATTTATGACACATCAAAAGTGAAATACGAGGACTATAAAAAGAAGCTCCAGGCACTGAATGAAAATTACATTGTATATTTTTCTTCTGCAAAAAATTTCTCAAATTACACGGAACCTTCATCAGGCACGCAGGCAAATACTGTTTTGTCTTTAACAAATATTCCTGTCTTCTCAATAATAAATCCTGAATACAGAAGAGGCTTTATAGGCGGCTGTATAACTGATTACGAGAAAATCGCAAAAGATGCAATTGCCCCGATTCTTTCTGCAACGGCAGGTAAAAATATTAATTATATAAAATTTGAATCAGACAATTCTTACAAATGGGAATTCAGTCTTAATGTTCTAAATAAATATAAAGTAAAAAAAGATTTACTGCCTGAGGGAAGTATTTTAATTCAATCAGACAAAAACTTGATTTTTTCAAAAAACAATTATATTTACAGATTTATAATAATCGGTATAAGTTTACTTTCGCTTTTCGTAATTATTCTGTTGCTCTTTATCAGAGAAAGAAAAAATTTAATGAAATTAAAACAAACACATTCTGCATTAAAATTTGTTTCTGACCATGATGTCCTTACACATTTACAAAGCAGACAGGTTGCAAACAGTATTTTTGTACAGCTTCAAAAATCTAAAAAGCCCTTTGCAATTATTTTAATTGATATTGATGATTTTAAAAATGTAAACGATTATTACTCACATTTATGCGGTGACTATATTCTAAAAGAACTTGGCAAACGATTTATTGATCTTTCAAAAGACGGAAAATTTTATGTTTATCGTTTTGGCGGCGATGAATTTTTATTATTCTACACTCACGGACATTTGAATTCTTATATTGAAGATTATGAAAAAGTAGAAAACATTTTTAAAGAACCGTTCATATATAATCAGGATAAAATTTATATTAAGGCAAGTTTTGGTATTGTAAATTCTAACGAAAAATATACAACCCTTGATGAATACATTTCAAACGCAGATCTTTCAATGTATAACTCAAAGCGCTGTGGAAAAAATAAAATTACAATTTTTGAAGAATCGCTGAAAAATGCTGCATCAAATAAACAGGAAATAACACTGATACTTGAAAATGCAATAAAGACAAATTCCTTTACGGTTTTATATCAGCCGCAGATTAATGCTTTAACAAAACAAATTGAAGGTTATGAAGCTTTAGTCCGCTTAAAGGAGTCAAATATTTCACCGGGACAGTTTATTCCTGTAGCAGAAGAAACAGGTCTTATTGTACAGATTGCGCGTTTTGTAACAGAGGAAGTTGTCCGCCAGATTTCTGAATGGAAGCGAAACGGAATTCCTTTGTATAAAGTCGGTATAAATTATTCATACGGTCAAAGCCACGATGAAAACTATGTTAAGTACTTAAAGAATTTACTGGAAGTTTATGACATTGCTCCAGAATTAATTGGAGTTGAAATAACAGAAAGCTTGTTTATTGATAATAAAGAAAAATCAATGCAGCTGTTCAAGGACTTTAACTCGCTGGGAATAACTCTTTCACTTGATGATTTTGGAACAGGCTATTCTTCATTGAGTTATTTAACCTTCTTACCAATAGAAAAAGTAAAGATTGATAAGAGTTTGGTTGATAACTATTTGAATAAAGAGAGAAGTTTATTTATAAAAAATATTGTTAATCTTGTTCATTCGCTGGATTTAAAACTTGTTGTAGAAGGTGTTGAGTCTGCTGAACAATATGAACTTTTAAAAGAATATCAGTGTGATGTAATACAGGGATATTTCTTTAGTAGACCAATTACCGGAAAAGATGTTGAAACGTATAAACCTGCATAATGCAAAACTAAAAGCTGTGGTATTTTCTTTAGCAATATTTTCTCTCTTTGCTTCATGTAAAAAAAAGCCGCAGGTAATTATTGAAACAGAAGAAGTGCCTGAGCCGGAAATTGAAATTGTCAGCGAGCCGGAAAAATTTATAAACGGAATAATTCTTTCTCCTTCATCGAATCTTTTTCTAAAAGGCCGTGATGAAAAAATGCATTCAATCTTTACATTAAAAAATAATGACTGTATACAAATTCTTCTTGAAAACGAAAACGAAAATCCCGTAAGAATAATAGAAGACAAAACTTATCTGCATGCAGTTTATGATTCCTTAGATTTTTGGATTACAGAAAGTGATTTAGCTCTTTGTGATGAAAGTGCAATTACTCTTTATGACATTATACTATATGAAGATGCACAGCTTGAAACTGTAAAGATGTCCGGCATTACAAGATTAAAATTCGGAACACTGGTTGCATTACTTGCTGAGAATGAAGCTTTAGAAACTGCGAATACGGCTTCAGAAGAAATTTATTATTACGACACAAGCAATAAAATTGTGCAAAGCGCCTTTGTAAAGCAGGGAACCATAAGCAGCAGAAAAGATGATATAGAAGTGTTAAAAATTGTTGAGGCTTTAAAGGTAACAAAAAGGGCAGTAGACAGAAATACACTTTTTGCCCGCGCCGATAAATACAATCCATCTCCAAGCGTTAAAGCCGCCCTCAAAGAACAGACGGTAGAAAAAATCACCTACAATTATGATGAAGTCGTAAAGAATCTAAAGAAGCAGCTTTATGGTGTGAATGTAGATGAGCTTATGACTGTCGACCAAAGTAAAGATCCGTTCTAGTAAGAATAAAGCTTTATCTTTTCCTGTTTGCCTCTAATCTCTGCTTCATCAATAAACTTTAACTGTATGTCTTCCGGCAAAAGCTGTGCTGTATTCTGTGAAATCAGTAAGTCGGTGTTGTATGTCTTACACAAGCTTTCTATGCGGCTTGCAGTGTTTACAGCATCTCCAATTACTGTATATTCCAGACGGCTGCTTGTTCCAATGTTACCGGCAAGAACTTTTCCAGAATTTAGTCCGATTCCAAAATGGAATTCCGGGAGGCCCTGCTTTCTAAATTCTTTGTTCAATTCTTCAAGCTGTGCCCTCATTTCTATGGCTGCTTTTAATGCATCTTCTGCATGTGTTTTAGAAGCAAGTGGAGCACCAAAGACAACCATTATAGCGTCTCCAATATACTTGTTTATGATACCGCCATATTGAGCAATTGGTTTTTCGAGTTTAGTAAAATATTTATTCAATAAAGTGACTATTTCTTTTGGTTCAAGATTTTCTGATATAGTAGTAAAGCCGCGGATGTCACAGAACATAATTGTGATTTTAAAATCCTTTCCGCCCAAGTCAGGATTATCAGAAAGCAGATAATCTCTTACTTCAGGTGCAACTACTTTACCGAATGTGTTGTGTATCTGTGCAATCCTTTCAGCAGAATTTACTATTTCTTCAACATAGCCCATTGTATCCTGTGTCATCTTTAGGAATGCGTGATACAGATTTTCTACTTCATCGCCTGTGTGAATATCAAGGTTCTTTATTTTTTCAACGTTTTCTTCCAGCGCATCTTCAGCGTTATAAGCGAATTCACTTGTTCTTAAGGTCATAGAGTTTATTGGATATACAACAGTGTAATCAACAAACCATACAACTACGGCAACAATTAAAATTACAAAGCCTAAGAATAAAAATACCATTTGTGTAAAAAATGTAAGCTCACTGTTTGCAATTAACTGCATGCTGATATCTGTTCCTACATAACATACACATTTGTTATTGCTGTCGAATACCGGTTTATAAACTGTTAAAAGCCAGCCATATGAGTCATCTGTAATAACAGGGGCTATTTCTTCTCCTGCAAAAAGCGCTGGTAAAAGAGGAGTGAAAGAAGAATCAAAAGGAACTATTTCTCCAGGCTTGCCGCCTTCGAGTTCTTCTGTGTCTAAATCAAATACAACGTGACATCCGTCTTCTTTGATTTGGTAAACATATAAATACTCTATATCATTACAGGCGCCGCGAATTAGACTTAATTGATTTTCAATTTTTATGTATTCTTCGTTTGTTTCACCCATTGAAATATAGTCATCAATTCTATCACCATCCAGTACTTGAACGGCTTGAGTAGAAATACCATTTGCAATTTCCGTATATTCTGAAATCAGGGAATTTTTATAAAGGATAAAACTGATTGCTGTTGCAACAACTGCCAGTGCTATAAGGGCAACTGTTAAAATCAGCATAATCTTTGAGCGTAAAAACAGGGACTTACATTTTATTTTTTTTATTTCAGTTATTTCATCATTTGTTAAAGGAGTTTGTTTCCAGCCTCTGAAATATAAACTTTCTGCAAATTTTTGGGGAACAAATTTATATACGATTAAAATAATGATGACTGTAATAGATTTATCTAAAAGGTCATATAAAAAATCATTTAAAAAGCCAGAAGTTTTAAAGCCTGTTAATAACTGTGGTAAAACACCGCCAATACCGCCACCAATCAATGCTAAAATCACAATAAAAATTAGTATCTTATACCATTTTTTTAAGAAGCCACTTTTATAAAGCAGAGTTGAAATGACAGCAATTAAAACATTTAAAACTGCATAATATATAGAAGAAAAGTCTGTTATTCCTTTTAATAAATTCGTAACAAAACCTGTGAAAATACCCGGTAAATACCCGCCGTAAATTCCTGCAATAATTGTTCCTGCAGTATCGAGCCAGATTGGAAGCTTTAGAAGATTTGTTAAATTAGAAAGAATATAGTTGATTATTATTCCACATAAACATAATAAAAAAACTCTTATATGATTTTTTCTTATCTCTTTATAATAAGATGGTTCATTTTTCATATATAGCCTTCTTTAGTTTCACTTTATTAATTGTGTAGTAAATATAATTTTAAACCCAAATATTTCAGTTCGCAAGGTTTAAATTATTAAAACAGCTTTTATTTGGTAGAAATTAACTCAGCTTATAAATTTCTTCTGCAGCAAGCCGCGCTTTTGCAACAATCGCTTTACTCTGGTTTTTAGGGAAGCAGTAATACTGAACTTTTGTGTCACCAATACAAATCATATCGCCCAGTTCATACCAGAAATAATCCGCATACAGACTATAGGTTGCTTTTCCGGCCAGTTTAAATTGAAGCTTCCCATTGCAGCCTGTAAGTTCAAAGCCATTCCTTGTGTGTAAAAGTTTTCCGTCTCCTGCTTTATAGATGCTTTTCAAATCCTTAAGAATCATTATTTCTACAGCTTCTTCCATTTTATAGGAGCCGCTTAGAATTTCTTCTTTAACTTTCTGGCGCTCCCATTTATACCACTCAGGAATTGATGTAAAGGATGAACTTTGATTTTCTCCGGAAGCTTCATTCGTGTTTTGCGGGTTTTGTGTGTTTACAGTAGACTCTTGCAGTTTTTCGTTTGGAAGCAATTCCCATGTACTGCCGCATTTTTCGCACCTGAGGTTTATTCCTCTGCCCTTCATATAGCCTTCTGACAAGCAGTGCGGACATTTATAGAGGACACGGTTTAATCCATCTGCCCTGAACGGTTCTGTAATGAGAATGTTGTTTTCGAGCTGTTCTGCAAAATGATTATAGTCAAACTCTTTAGAAAGGATTTCATAAAGCTCTTCAATTGATTTTGTAGAAATCTCCTGCTGGGAAAGAATGTATTTTACTTCGGCAGTTACAGTTACATTTCTTTTCTGAAGATTGTTATAAAGCGGATCCCGTAAAAAGGCGCCGTGAGTTTTTATCATTACAACAGGGACATTAAAAAGCTTAAGGGATTTTGCAAGGCTGAACGGGAGTGGTGTCTGTGTTCCGTCAAAGCTGTAGCTTGCTTCAGGATACATTAAAACTGACGCGCGTAATTTGTCGAACACATACTGCATGCTTTTTAAGAGTGTAATGTCCGTAATGAATTTGCGGGTAGGAATACAGCCTAAGCTTCGCATAAGATTTTCTTTGCCCACAAAACCGTCGTTGGTACAGACAATGTGATATTCGCGGTCGGCAAAAATTGTTCCTGCGATCTGTAAATCTGTAAACGAAGAGTGATTCATTAAAATTAAGCAGGGTTCATTCTTTGCAAGAGCTTCCATTCCCTGTGAGGTATAGGAAAAATTAACTGCTTTAAGCTCGCCCTTTGAAAGAGTTTTTATAAGAAAGCGCCAGAACCAGCTTTGTCTTTTTGGATTTTTATATGGATAGGATGGGATTTTTTGAATCTGGTCAAAATCTTTTTCGGTAACTTTTATTTTCATAAAAATATTATAGCTTAAGTTTTGCGGATTTGCATTTTTTTTCAGTATATAGAATCTATAGTAATTTAATCGATGCATAAAGAAAAAACTTGCGGAATCAAAATTCATAAAGTAAAATAAAAATAGATTAAAAGTTGTGTTGAAAGTTGAAAAATTTATTTACAACCAACAACCAACAACCAACAACCAACAACCAACAACCAACAACCCTAAAAATTTTTTCAAAAATTTTTAGGGTAAAAAAAATGTGATTAGAGGTAAAAAATGAAAAGGTTAATGGCCAAGGTCAAGGTTTGTACAGTTGCGCTAGCAATGTGTGGTTTAAGTTTTCTTTCATCATGTAAAAGTGAGTTGTTAGAAAATCGGGAATTAAAGCAGGATGTAAAAAATGAAATCACATCTTCAAAGCAAAAATTACTGGATTATGCAGTGACAGGAAATTATAAGATTGACGAAGAACAGATACAAAAAGATGTTCTTATTGCATTTAATTCAATGAATAACAATTCATCCACAGCAAGAAGTATAGGACAGGAAGTAACGCTTTCAAAAATTCAAAGTGAAAAATACGAAGTTCCACAGCAGTTAAAATCCGCTCGCTCTGCAGCAGTAGAAAGTTACGAAGATATAGATTTTTCTGTATACGAAATAAACAGCGGAAGCGGAAAGTCTTTTGCAATAACAAGTAATGACCGCCGCATAGGTGAAATTATAGCAATTGCCGATGGCGAGTTTGAAACAGATATAAGCGAAAACCCGTTTATGCAGATTGTAGCCGCAGGACTTGAAAACTATATAAACAGGACTATAGATGAATGGAATTCGCTGACAGAGGAAGAAGTAAATGCAGCAAGGGCTGCAGCTTCTGATTGGAAACCTCAGAATTGTACTTTTTACGATGCAAAATATAAAGATGGAAATTTAAATTATTTGTTAAAAACAAAATGGGATCAAAAAGGATATTATGAGCTTGAAGGTAAGATATGGGATAATCCTTATAATGATGCAATTCAATATGTTTATAAAAAAGATTTTTATGAAGGATGCCCAACTATTGCTCTTGCGCAAATTTTAGCGAATTATTATTACAGGCATAAAGAAAAAAAGACACATGTAAATGATGAAATATACAATAAATTAAATACAATAAGAGTAGGTAAAAACAGCTGGGAATCTTACGGAATGCAAAATTGGAACAGAATAAAAGAAGTTGGCTGGACTGACAGAATGTATGATTGGTCAGAAATATTAAAAAGTGAAACAATTTATGATTTAACAGAGAAAGGACAAGTTCAGCTTCAAGCCTTTTTGTATGAGGTAGCAGAAGAAATAGGTGTAGATTACGGAATTAATGGAACGGGTGCCCATAATGATAAAGTACGTACTGCATTAAGTACGCTAGGATTTAATTCAATTCTAACTGATTATCATTCAAGAGCAGTAAAAGCTTCTCTTAGGGAAGGTTTGCCTATTTATATTGAAGGGTATAGTACTTGGTATAATGAAAAGAAAAAAGAAAAATTTTTATGGTGGGAAACAGGTAATATAATAGAGACGGATAATATCATATACGATAGTGGTCATGCATGGGTTATAGATGGCTGGGCTAACTTACAAGTCACAGCATGGAATTTTAATATTGAAGAAGAAAAAACTTTCAGTACAAATTTTATGCATTGTAATTTCGGTTGGGGAGGTGATGCAAATGGATATTATATGGATGGTATTTTTGATACAAATTCATCAATTTTAGAAGATGATGAAGTAAATAGGAGTGCAGGAGGTGAGCCATATAACTTTCAGTATAAATTGAAACTAATTACACACATTGGTAAATAAGGGGGTTTTAAAATGAAATTCATAAAGTGTAAGGTATTTTTATTATTTGTTTTATTATTTAATTTTTTCAGTTCTTGTCATTATGTAGATTTAGAAGAAATAAATCTTGATGAAATAAAATACGAGGAAGAAAAAAACTTATGGAATCAAAAAAATATAAAAGATTATTCATATATTTATGAACACCAGAAAGGATCTGTTCCTCACTATGAAAGTTATTTTATAGAAGTTAAAGGTGGAAATTATAAGGTAAGTAAATTAGAAGAAAGGTATTACAGATATGAAAAATATTGTATTTTGTGTAAAAAAGACAATATAAACCCAAAAACTGTAATTGAGTTCTGCTATAATGAATATTGCAAAAAGTGTAATGAGAAAAATGAAGATTCTGTTTCATATGATGAATATGTAACAAAGATAAATGTGAGTAATAAAGAAAATATAAAAAATATGAATGAATTATACACATATATTTATGATGACTCGCAGGGAAAAGGTGGAAAAGTAAGAATTAGCGTCGAATATGATGAAGAAAAAAACATTCCAACATATTTCGAAAAGCAAGTAGTTGCATCAAATCTCCATGAATATGTCACAGATGAAAGAATTTTTGTTTATGATTTTAAGGTAACCGAATAAAAAAAGTATTATTAATTCAAAGGAACCTCGAAAAACTCAAATTCAATATTTTTTTTGAGGTTCTTCTTTTTTTTTGGATACAAATAACTATCAGGAGGATTTTATGAAAAAATTATCAGTAAAAATAGGTTTATTATTTTTTTTATTATTAAATATACTGCTTGTTTCATGTAATGGGTTTGAAAGTAATGGATATGTAATGGAGCTGAAATTTAATTCGAAGGAATTTTATGAAAACAAGACAAAATGGAAAAATAATAAGCCTCAGAATTATCAATTTGATTACGAAGTTGACATAGGATCATTTGGAATTAGTATATATGTAACTTCTGTAGTGAAAAATGGAGTATATGATTCATCGTTATATAGAGTTGGTGAAGGAAAAGATTCCGAAAAATTGCCTGCAGAACCGGAAGAAACATTAGAAGAATTAGAAGAAGCCGAAGAAGAATGGGACTACAATAAAATTTTTTTAAAACAAATATACAATGACCTAAAAGAGTTTAAACTTGAAACTATAGATGATTATATTGTTTATCTTGAAAAAAGAATCGAAGAATTAAAATCTGTAGATTTTGAAGAAGAAAAGTTTACTGAATATGAAATAAAAGTTTTTTATAATCCAGATTATTCTTTTCCATTCGATTATGAAATACATTCTTGGTCTGAAAAAGAACCAGAACTTAGAGTTGGTGATTATAATGGAATTTCTGGGGGAATATCTAATTTTATGGAATTAAAGGAATAGTTTCCTTTTGTGGGAACTCAAACCACTACTTGCAATACATTCGTTAAAAGTAAAAGTTTCAAAAATTTTTTTCTCTGAGAAATTGAGTAGTGTTCACTATCCAAAGGAATTGAAAGGTTCCTTTGGGTATTCGATTCCGCTCAAAAAAAGGTTTATCCAAGTAATTCACTTCTTTATTATAAGGGACAAAATCTTATACAAATCGCATGGACAAAATTTTTTACAAATTAGTTAAATCAGACATAATCAATAGTAAAATAATGACAAATGAAAAATTAAAGAGTAAAATATCTAACTATCAATTAAATTAAAAAGGAAAAAATAATGCCTATTACCCAATATCTTGAACGCAATGCAGAAATCTATTCTACAGATTGTGCACTTGTTGAATTAAATCCGGAAGTAAGAGAAAACCGCAGAATTACCTGGAAGGAATACGATCTTACTCAGCCGGAACCAAATCTTCCATATCGCCGCGAAATCAACTGGCGAATTTTTAACGAAAAAGCTAACCGCTGTGCACACTATCTTTTGGACCGCGGTATAAAAAAAGGGGATAAAGTTGGTATTTTGATGATGAACTGCCTTGAGTGGCTTCCAATATATTTTGGTATTTTAAAAACAGGCGCACTTGCAGTACCATTGAATTTCCGCTATGCATCTGATGAAATTGAATACTGCCTGAATCTTGCCGATATTTCTGTGCTGCTGTTCGGACCGGAATTTATTGGCCGCCTTGAAGCCATTACAGATAAAATTATTGCTCATCGTCTTTTAATTTATGTTGGCGAGGGAATGGCTCCTACATTTGCTGATAATTACTTTATGTCAGTAATGAATTTTTCTTCTGAGAATCCGCACATTGTAATTTCAGATGATGACTACGGTGCAATTTATTTTTCTTCAGGAACAACAGGGTTTCCAAAAGCAATTTTACATAAACACCGTGCACTTATGCATTCTGCTGTATGTGAACAAAAGCATCACGGACAGACTCACGAGGATGTTTTCCTTTGTATACCGCCGCTATATCATACCGGGGCAAAAATGCACTGGTTCGGTTCATTAATCAGTGGTGGAAAAGCAGTACTTCTTCGCGGTACAAAACCTGAACCTGTAATTAAAGCCGTAAGTGAAGAGCGCTGTACAATTGTATGGATGCTTGTTCCCTGGGCACAGGATATTCTGGACTCGCTTGATCGTGGAGAAATAAAGCTCGAAGAATATCATCTTAGTCAGTGGCGATTAACACACATGGGCGCTCAGCCTATTCCGCGAAAGCTTGTAGCTGATTGGTTAAAATATTTTCCTAAGCATGACTATGATACAAACTATGGACTTTCAGAATCTATTGGACCTGGCTGTGTTCATCTTGGAGTTGGAAATGTTCACAAAGTTGGTGCAATCGGTATTCCTGGATATGGCTGGAAGTGCAAGGTTGTAGATGAAAACCGTAATGAAGTTAAGCAGGGAGATGTCGGCGAGCTTGCTGTCTTTGGTCCTGGAGTTATGTGCGAATACTATAAAAATCCTAAGGCAACAGAAGAAGTTTTGGACAAGGAAGGCTGGCTCTACACAGGTGATATGGCTCAGGTTGATGATGACGGATTCATCTGGCTTGTAGACCGCAAGAAGGATGTTATTATTTCCGGCGGTGAAAACATTTATCCTGTTCAGATTGAAGATTTCCTGCGCAAAATGGAACAGATAAAGGATGTTGCAGTAATTGGACTTGCTGATAAAAGACTGGGTGAAATTGCAACGGCTGTTATAGAAGTAAAAGACGGAATGACCTTGAATGAAGAACAGGTTAATGAATTCTGTTTAGAGCTTCCAAAATACAAGCGACCCCGCAAGCTTATTTTCGCAAAAGTTCCACGAAACCCAACCGGAAAAATAGAAAAACCAAAACTGCGCGAAATGTACAGAACAGAAGACCCGTTCGCTGTAATGAAAGAGTAGGGGTGTTTTCTTGGCGCATAAACATTTTTCTCGTTAAAAATTTGGGTAGTGTACACTACCCAAAGAACTTGAAGAAGTCCTTTGGGCGAAGTCTTATTCCACTCGCCTTCGCCCAAAATGGGGGAAAAATGAAAAAGTATTTTTTATTATTTACAATTATTTTATTTTTAATTTCAAATTGTTTTGCTGACATAATATCTATGGACAGATTTAAATTTACAGAATCAGAAAGAGAATTCGATGTAATTTATTATCAAACAGAAGACATGGAAGTTGCTGAAAATCTTGTTAATCATGATTTAGGCATTACAAAAACTTTTATAATAAATAAAAATGGAAAATCAGGAGAAGTACGTTATTCTCTTTTTACAGATTGTGGCGGAAAAAAAGATTATCTGGATTTTCAATATGCAGCAACGACGTTATTGTTTTTATATAACATTGCCGGATTTGAAGTTCCATGGCAACTTATCGATGAATATAAAGACAAGGATGTAAAAAAAGAATTTAATGGAGATTTTGGGTGTATAGCTTTTATTCAAGATCCTAAATCTGAATATGCAGCTGGATTTAAATATATGATTGTAGAGTCCTTTTATAAAAAAAAGCAGGGTCTGGTAGTTAGAACATTTCTCTTTAATGATATTGATTTTGTTGGAGTAAATCCAAACGGCTCAATTTCACCAGACAGCCCTCTCTTTTCAAATTATCATACATTTAGATTTATGGAAAAAGATAAAGCTGGGAATTATGATGTAACAAATTCTGGGAATTATTATGATGCATCAAAATCTGGAAATTTAAAGAAAACAGGCTTTGTTATAGTCAGTCAGGTTGAGTTTGACTGATTTAAGAAGTCTCTAATATTTTAGCTTTTTGAGTTTTATTGAAAACCCCCGCAAAGAAATCATTCATATTGACAGGAACTATTTGCGTTTTTATTTAACAGATTATATATTGTATGAATGACTAAATCGAATAAATTAAATTTGTTTCATTATTTTAAAAAATATATTCCGCTTTATTTTATTGCGCTCGTTTCTATTACTGCGAGTATTTTGCTCGATATGATTGCGCCAGTTATTGTTCAGCATATTGTTGATGATGTTTTGATTGCACGAAATATGTCTATCCTGCATTTACTGCTTTTGGGAATTCTTGGAATTGGTGTTGGGCGTTTTATTTTTCAGTATGCGAAGGAACTTATCTGTGATTACTGTGGAAGTAAAATGGCATCTGAAATCCGTATAAATCTTTTTAATAAAATACAAAGCCTTTCTGCAAACTTTTTTGACGGAATAAACTCCGGTGAACTTATGTCCCGCGTAAAAGATGATGTTGACAGAATCTGGGAAGTGGCAGCCTACATGGGAATCCTTATGGCAGAAGTTTTTATCCGCACGATTTTTGCTATGTACTTTATGTACAGAATCAGCTGGAAGCTTTCTATAATTCCATCTGTGGGAATGATTATTGCAGGAATTGTTGCTGTATTGATGGAGAAAAAATTAGACGGCTTGTTTGAAGAAGCAGCTCAGGAAAATTCTGAAATGAATAACACTGCTGCAGAAAATTTAGCCGGAGTTCGAACCGTAAAAGCTTTTGCCCGCGAAGGTTTTGAAATCAATAAGTTTCATAAGCACAATCAAAAGTATTATGAACTAAACATAAACTTGAGCCGCGTATTTGTAAAATATAATCCAATCATAGAAATTGTAACCCGCCTTCTTACAGTGGTTACTTTGCTTGCCGGCGGTATCCTTATCATTAAGGAAAAAAATGCCGGGGCAGTTTCAACACTCTCTGTCGGTGCGTTAATGGCAATGCTTCAATATACGAGCGGAATTGTCTGGCCTATGGAAATGCTCGGCTGGCTTACAAATGGAATTTCTTCGGCAAGGGCTTCTCTAAAACGAATAAATAAAATCTATGAAGAAACTCCTGACATTCACGATGAATCGGCTTTATCACAAAATGAATTTGCAGAAAACATAGTAACTCCTTTCGACATAAACGGAGATGTTGAGTTCAGTCATGTCTGCTATTCTTCCGGTGAGCGAAAAATTTTAGATGATGTCAGTTTTGAAATTCAGGCAGGAAAGACCTTGGGAATAATGGGTGCAACCGGCTCTGGAAAAACTACAATCATCAATTTACTAAAGCGAATGTACAACATTGATTCGGGAGAAATAAAACTTGACGGCGTTAACATTCGAGAGTATCCGCTTCCGGTTTTGCGGCAGTCAATTGCCTGTGTAATGCAGGACATCTTTTTGTTTTCAGACACGATTGAAGGAAATATAAAGCTTGGTGCACGCGACACAATTTCTTCGCCGGAGGTTCGTTCTGCTTTGATTAAATCGCACTCGGCAGAGTTTGTAGATAAAATGGAAAGCAAGGAACAGACAGTTATTGGTGAACGAGGCGTGGGACTTTCCGGCGGTCAAAAGCAGCGCATTACAATTGCACGAGCCTTAGCAAGAAAGACACCAATCTTAGTTTTAGACGATTCGACTTCGGCTTTGGATGCAGAGACTGAACTTGAAATTCAAAATGAACTTTCTGAATTAAAGGGAATGACTAAAATAATTATTGCACACAGAATAAGCGCCGTCCGTAAAGCAGATAAAATCATTGTGCTTGATAAAGGAAAGGTTTGTGAATGTGGTACACACGATGAACTTTTGAAACTGAAAGGTCTTTATTGGGAAACCTGGAAAACCCAGTGTAATTAGAAAGAATTTTTTGCGGAGAGAAAATATATGAACAGTTACAAGACAGATGAACAGCAGGTGCAAAAATCAAACTTTGAAACAATGCCTCGCCTGTTCAAATATCTTTTAAAATACAAAGGAAAAATTGCGCTCGTATTTTTGCTTATGGCACTTGGTACAGTAATTGATTTGGTAAATCCGCTCATAAACGAAAATGCAATCGACAACTATATTTTAAAATCAAATCTTCCGGGGCTTATAAAAATAATCATTCTTGCTGTGAGCATAAATGTTATCGCTGTAATTGCAATAAAAACCCGTATGCTCTTGATGTCAAAAATCAGCAACAAGGTTATTCAGGAATTAAGGCAGGAGCTTTATAATCACATTCAAAAATTAGATTTAGCTTTTTTCGATTCGCGCCCTTCAGGAAAAATTCTTGCAAGAATTATTGGAGATACAAACTCTCTGAAAGACATTATTGAAAATGCAGTTACAACTTTAATCCCAAGCTTTATCACTGTAGTTGCCGTAATGGTCATAATGTTTATAAAAAACTGGAAGCTCGCTTTTGCAGCCTTATGCAGTTTACCGGTTATGATAGCCGGCGTTTTTATAATTTCTGCAATGGCCGAAAAATACTGGAAAGCAAAGAGACAAAAGTCTTCCAATATGAATGCGTTTATAAACGAAGATTTATCGGGAATCAAAATTATCCAGAGCTTTAGGGCAGAAAAAGAAACTGATAAGACTTTCCAGCAGTTAGTGTGGGCCGACAGAAAAGAATTTATGAAAGCCGTTTCGTGGTGCGACAGTTTTACTTCGTGGATTGATTTGTGCTGGAGTGTAGGAACTGCAGCCTTGTACCTGGTGGGTATAAAAGTTTTGGGAATTGAAAATGTTTCGATTGGAACTTATGTAGCGTTTGCAACTTATGTAGGAATGTTCTGGCAGCCAATTATGAACCTGAGCAATTTCTACAATCAGTTTGTAAATGCAGCAAGTGGGGCCGAGCGCATTTTTGAAATAATAGATAGAGAGCCAACTGTTGTAAGTTGTATTGATGCAAAACCAATGCCAGAAATAAAAGGCGAGGTCGAGTTTAAAAATGTTACCTTTGGTTATGATGAAGAAGAAGTTTTAACTGATGTAAGTTTTAAAGTGAACGCCGGAGAAACAATCGCACTTGTAGGTCCTACAGGAGCGGGTAAATCTACAATCGTAAATTTAATAAGCCGTTTCTATGATGTAAAAAGCGGTTCTATTTTAATTGATGATGTTGATATAAAATCCGTAGAGATTGAAAGCTTAAGAACTCAAATGGGCGTAATGACTCAGGACAACTATATTTTCAGCGGGACAATCCGCGATAATATTCTGTACGGAAAACTTGATGCAACGGAAGAAGAATTGATTGCCGCTTCAAAAGCCGTTCATGCTCACGATTTTATTTCTACCCTGGAAAAAGGCTATGATACAGAATTGACTGCTCGTGGCGGTGAACTTTCAAACGGACAGAGACAGCTTGTAGCGTTTGCAAGAACAATGCTTTCGAATCCAAAAATTTTAATCTTAGACGAAGCAACTTCAAGCATTGATACAAAGACCGAGCAAATGGTTCAGGCAGGAATTGCAAATATCCTGAAGGGAAGAACAAGTTTTGTAATTGCACATAGACTTTCAACAATTCAAAATGCATCCCGAATTTTTGTAATCGATAAAAAGCAGATTGTAGAAAGCGGAACCCCGGATGAATTAATTGCAAAGAAAGGATTTTATTACGAATTAAAGAAAGCTCAATTTGGTGAATAAAAAAGAGGGTTGAAATTAGATTATGAATAACTCAAAGAATCAAATTGATATGACAAGCGGAAGTATTTTTCCAAAGCTGATGAAGTTTTCAATTCCGCTTATTCTTTCAAGTCTTTTACAGCTTTTATTTAATGCAGCAGATGTTATTGTTGTAGGACGGTTTGCCGGGGACAATTCTTTGGCAGCCGTAGGATCAACAACTTCTTTAATAAATTTAATCATCAATCTTTTTATGGGACTTTCTATAGGAACAAATGTTGTTGCAGCGCATTATCTTGGTGCCCAGAAAAAAGAAGAGCTTCACGATACAGTACAGACTGCAATAATTCTTTCTGTTATAAGCGGTTTAATTTTAACTTTGATAGGAGTTTTTGCTACAAAACAGATTCTGGTTTTAATGAAAGCTCCTGAACCGGTTCTTCCACTTGCAGCGTTGTATTTAAGAATTTATTTTTCAGGCATAATTTCTACAATGATTTTTAATTTTGGAAGTGCACTGTTAAGGGCTAAGGGAGACACGAAGCGTCCCTTATACATTTTATTTTTTTCCGGAATTATAAATGTAATCCTGAATTTATTTTTTGTTATTGTACTAAAGCTTGATGTTGCAGGCGTAAGTATTGCTACGATTATTTCGCAAACAATAAGTGCAGTTTGTATTATTGTAATTCTGTTAAAAGAAAAAGATGAATTTCATCTGGACTTAAAGCATTTAAAAATCAACTACACAGTTTTACTCCGCATCTTAAAGATTGGTCTTCCTGCAGGATTTCAGGGAATAGTCTTTTCGCTTTCAAATGTAATAATCCAGTCCTCAATAAATTCTTACGGAGAAATAATTGTTGCCGGAAGTGCTGCTGCTGCAAATGTAGAAACTTTTGTTTATACAGCAATGAACGGCTTTAGTCAGGGAACGCTTACCTTTGTGTCTCAGAACAGGGGCGCAGGAAATTTCACGCGAATAAAAAAAGTTACTTTGATTTCGCTTTTGACAGTCAGTGCAATCGGAATTGTTTTTGGCAATGCAGTTATACTTTTTTCAAGGCACGTATTAAGTGCATTTACAAAAAGTCAGGCCGTTATAGAGCAGGGCAGAGTCCGTTTAATTTATGTGTGCTCGCTTTATCTTTTGTGCGGAATTATGGATACAATGTCAAACGCCATAAGGGGAATGGGACACTCTGTTCTTCCAATGATTGTAAGTTTAACAGGTGCGTGCGGCGTAAGGCTTTTGTGGCTTGCTACAGTCTGGAGAAATACGCGCTTTCATACAATCGGAGTGATTTATTCGTCTTATCCAATTTCCTGGTTTATAACTTTTATAGCACATGTAATTTGTTTCTTAGTGATTTATAACACAATGAAGAAAGGAAAAAAATTAACTGAATCTTCTGGCCGTTAATGCGTCTGCTAAGTTCTGTGCCTTGCGGATTGTCTGCAGTAAAAGCGGAACGAGGAATGTAGTGAAAACAAAAAACTTTTTAATTCCTTTCACTTTAGAATAAGAGCCGCGAATAAGCTGTGTTTTTATAATGCAGGAGAGCTCGTCAAAAAGCAGCGGGATAAACCTGAAAATGATTTCGAGAATAATAATAAAATATCGCACAGGAATTTTTATAAGTGATAATGGATAAAGTAAAATTTTTACCCCGTCAATCAGTTCCCTTTCAGTTGTAGTAAAAGCATAAGAAGTTATACATAGAATTACGCTGAGTGAACGCATCATAAAAAATATAAACTGATTTATTGCGGTGTCTGTAATTCTAAAAATACCCCACTCCCACAGGATGTATCCAATGTCCCTGTAAACAAAGGCTTCTATAATTCCAAAAATTAAAATCCAGGGTAAAAATATTTTTAAAGAAATACCGAATTTCTTCGGAGAAATTTTACACAGAAATGAATAAGCGATATTTGAAAACAATAAAATTGAAAGCGGCAGAAGATTTTTTATAAACATTGCACAGATGAAAAGCGATGTAAATAAAATGAGTTTCAAAAGTGAAGGAAGCTTCCATACCGGTTCATCTTTGTCTTTGTTTTTTATATCAGAAGAAACTGAAAGAATAGACATAGATTTTTTTAATGTAGATAAAAGCTTGGAATTAGAAAAAGCTTCTATTGGTTTAAGCTGGTTCTCTGCTTTAGCATCATCATTTTCTGGAACTGCATTTTCTTTTTTGCAATAATTTATTTCTTCCCAGTTTAAATGAAAATCTGCAATGCGGATTTCGTCCATTCGGTGTGTACTGAAAAGAATTGTTTTTCCTTCGTCTGCAAGCTGGCGTAAAGTAGAAAGTACTTTTATTTTTGACTTTGAATCAAGGCCTGCTGTGGGTTCATCAAAAATCATTATGTCTTTATTTAGTGCAATTAAACCTGCGAGAGAAAGCTTTCGTTTTTCACCGCCGCTTAACTGAAAGGTTCCTCTGTTTGCGTAATCTTTAAACGGAAGGCCTGCGAGGTTCATGGATTTTTTTACGGTCTCTAAAAGCTCCTTGTTTTTTACGCCATTGTTTATGGGACCAAAAGCAACATCATCACCAGCGAAGGTTCTGTATAAAGCGGCTTCACTTTCCTGCAATGCAAGGACGGGTCTTTCCAGCGCAGAAATTTTTCCGTCCATAGGTTTTTGAAGCCCGGCAAGAATTTCAAACAGTGTAGATTTTCCGCAGCCGCTGGAACCTGTGAGGGCAGTAACTGTTCCTTTTTTCAGTGTAAATGAAAGATTCTTTATAAGCGGATTTTCATCATAATTAAAACAGAGATTTTCTACAGAGAGTGAAGTTTCATTTTTTGTTTTGTCATCTCCGTCAGTTTTTTTGTGCATAGGAATTGCTTCTGGTGAAAAGATTTTTTCGAAAGTTTTTTTGTCATTCATAAAATCAGCTGATGTGCCGTCAAAAATTATTTTTCCTTTTTCTAAAGCAATTACTCTGTTACATCTTAAAACTTCTGATTCGTCATGTGTTATGTGAATAATCGTGTGTCCTTTTTTATTCCACTGATTCACGCACATCATCAGTTCATCTTTTGAAACGGGGTCAAGCATTGCGGTAACTTCATCCAAAATCATTATGGAAGGGAACAGCGCTAGAATTCCTGCAAAGGCAAGCCGCTGTGTTTGCCCGAGCGATAGTTCATTTGTTCTGCTTAAAGCTTTATGTGAAAGAGAAACTAAAGAAAGACACTCAATTGTCCTGAGTTCAATTTCTGCTTTGCTAAGTCCTAAATTTTCCGGGCCGAATGCTGTGTCGCAATTTACAATGCTCGAAACAATCTGTTCCTTAGGTGACTGAAATACAATGCCGGGAATTTCTTTGTCATACAAATTATAAGTACCGCTTGTCGTTTCATAAAATTTTGCAAGGATTCGCGCCAGGGTGCTTTTGCCTGAACCGTTTGTCCCGACAATTGCAATGTACTCGCCCTGCTCTATAGAAAACGAAATATCACTTAACGCATTTGTTTTTGACTGAGGATAAGAAAAAGAAACATGTTCTAGTTGAACTTGAGTCATATCTTTCTAGAATGAATTCCTTGAAAGCGGAGAACCAATCCAGACACCTTCGCTGCCCAGATAGTCGCGTTTCTCTCCGTCGATTAAGAATTGTACGTTGCTGACTGTCGGGAATGCAGTTGCTGTGAAAACAATTTGCTGAAGCTGTCCGCGGGTGCCTTCAATTCCGTACTGATTGAATTCGAACTCGCCGCTGAAATTTAATGTAGCAGTTCCATCTTTTACAGACGCGCCGATTAATTTTGTGCCGTTAGAAATTAAAGTTCTGCAGCCAAGATTTTCTTCGCTCACATTTGGTCCCTGGATTAGTGCATTTACTGCATCGACTAAAGGTGAATCACTTTTTTTCATTGCACGGGTTACTTCTTTTCTAGCAACAGAGCCGTCTGCATTTATAGCCATATAATATAGTTTTAGCGACATTGTTTTTTCAGGAACAGGAGCTTCTGTTTTAGCCGGTGTATTTTCTTTTTTCTCCTGCGCAGCTTTTTCTTTTTCACCTGATTTTTCTTCATCAGCTTTTTTTGCAGTTTCCTGAGCTTGTTTTTTTTCCTGTGTATTTTTTTCTTTTTCTTCTAATTTTTCGCGGGCAACTTTTTGCTGCTGTTGTTCTGTAATTTCATTTTGGGAAATAAGGTTAGTATTAGAAGAAGAATTTGTATTTGAATTAGTTAAATCAATTTGAACAGATTCAAGCGGCTGAACATCATTTTCAACAGGCTCTTCAGGAACAGAAGCATTTTGAATTACAGATGGAGTTTTAGTTCCGAGCTTTTCAAAAAATCCTGTGGTCTTTAAGTTTTTAATAATAGTGGAAGAATTTTTTATGAATAGAATTAAAAGGACAAGAGCTGCAACTGTCCAGAGAGCAAGTCCAATTCCTGAGTTTTTTTTATTATTCGCTTTTTTCTTTTCTGCCATAATGTGTTTATTATATTCAAAAAACACTCGCCCCGCTAGTGCGTTTCAGAATCTGTCTGTGCAGGGATGCTGAAGCAAGCTCGAAATAACGAGCTACAAATTCAGCATGACAGCTTTGGTTGAAGAATCGCCTGTCATTCTGAACTCGTTTCAGAATCTGTCTGTGCACGTAATAATTCTGTTTCGGTTGTTGTGGTTTCGACCCTTCGACTACGCTCAGGTACCGCAGGTTCAACCACCGCATTTATTATTTCATTCACTGAATCCTTTTTTATATCCAATGATTTATTCACCAGCGAATTGATTTTATTTTTTTCGTTGTAGAAAAATTCATTCTTGAAAGACAGATTGAGTTTGAAAAATGAAAATTGCATTATAAACGAAAGAAAAGCACTTACCAGATAAATTACTGCATTAAAGCCCATCGCGTTTTCAAGGCTTATCATGCGCGAAATGCTCAGAATAAAAATTGCAATCCAAATCACAATGCTTGCTGAACTTATTCCCAGCCAGCTGAATATTACTGCAAAAATTAAAAATGTCTGGTTATCAAGATTTAAAAATGGAATAGGCCAGGGTTCATTGTTGCACAGGACATTTAAAAATGTAGAAATAAAAATAGTGTCTAAAGCAATTAAAATGTAGAAAAGAACATTGGAATTTTTTGCAAAGCGGTTCCTGACTAAAACGGCTGTAACTAAAGCGATTGAAAATAAAGTTGAACGCAAAGAAGGGCGGATAGATTCATTTATTCTTTCGGTCCAGTGAATGACTAAAAACGATTTTTCTATAACGCCTGACCAGTTCCTGAAGCTTATAATAATCGGGATAAGAATTAAAACCACAGAAGCAGTTTTTATGTTAAAGAAAACTTCACACGCCTTTTTAAAAGTTTTGCATTTCCCATAAACTAAAAACGCAAAAAGTAAAAGGTCAAAAACTAAAATAAAACTGAATACAGAAATCTGCCCGATGTTTAAGAGTCGGAAGAAAACTAAAAGTGAAAATAAAATTACGAGAGGAAAACTAAGATAAAATAAAACGTTCTTTAAAACTTTGTTCATTCATTCACCTCGAATTTTTATAACCAGAAAAATTTAAAAAGAAAATCCAGCAAGCCCTGCGGTTTAAAATCTGTATCATAAAATTCTATCTGAGCAGAAGGTGTTTCAAAGAAAAAATACTCTTCTTCATCAGTTCCTTCTATGTAGAAAGATTTTCCCTTTGAATAGCGGTGATGCTTTGAATCAATTACATCAATCCTGTACTTTTCATTTTTTTGAATTTCAAAGTAATCAGTTTCACCGCGCTTTATGGATACAGTTCTAAAATCAGCATTTTTATTTGGCCTGTAAAAAACAACTGTTACCACTTCATTCTCCGTGTGATTCGTAATCTGAAGCTTTACAGGAGTTTCATCCTTTTGCTTAGAACTGGATTTTTCTGATTTTTGTTTTGTGCCTGTACTTGTGCTTTCTTCAACAGATTCTGTTTTCATCCCTACATGATGAACCGTAGATTCTTCTTCGCAGGAAATTAAAATTGAGAGTAGTAAAACTGAAATACACGCAAAAAATTTTTTTTTCATCGCCTTTCAATTATATACCAGTTTCATAGTTTTTGCTTGAACTTTAGTGAATAGTTTTCCGTGTGGTGGTTGAGCGTGTACTCACCATGCCTGTGGTGGTTGAGTTCATCGAAACCACGTATTTCACACTGACCACAGCCTCTTATGATGTCGATTGAATTTATACTTTTTTCTATATAGTATATAAAAGTCTTTTTAGATGATGAAAGTAAATTTATAAATAAGAGGGACTTTATATGGAAGCGTTAAAAATTCTTTTAGCAAAGGGTAGAATTTATGAATCAGTATATTCACTTTTAAATGATGTTGGCATTAGTTTGTATTTACCGGACAGAACATATTTTCCTATTACTAATCAGAAGGATTTAGCGTTTCAGGTTGTAAAGCCACAAATTACAAGTGCTCTTCTTGCGCAGAATAAAGCTGATGTAGGTTTCAGCGGCAAAGACTGGGTTTACGAAAATGGTGTTGAAAATAAAGTTGTAGAAATTATGGACTTAGGTTTTGACCCTGTAAGAATCGTTGCAGCAATACCGGAAACTGTTGACTATAAAAAATTGATTAAAGGCGAGATTACAGTTGCTACAGAATATCAGAATCTTACTAAGAAGTGGATTAAAGAAAATAAAATAAAGGGCGAAGTATTCAGAACCTGGGGAACAAGTGAAGGCTTTGTGCAGGATTCAAAAGATGCCCTTGCTCAGGTTTTAATTGATAACACTTCAACTGGTTCTTCACTAAAAGCAAACCGCTTAAAGATTGTAGATACATTAATGGAATCAAGCACAAGAATGTATGCATCAAAAGAAGCTATGAAGGATCCGGCTAAAAAGCAGAAGATAATGGAATTGAAAATGCTTTTTGAAACTGTATTAAATGCCAGAAGCCGCGTAATGCTTGAAATGAATGTAAGCGAAAAAGATTTTGACAAGCTTATAAAAGGAATTCCTTCTATGAAGAGCCCGACTGTTTCTACACTGTTTGGTGGAAATGGATACGCGGTTAAAATTGCTGTAGAAAAAAGTGAAGTTCCAACCTTACTTCCAAAGTTACATTCTTTAGGCGCAACAGACATTGTAGAGTACGGTTTACGCAAAGTGTTAATGTAGAATCGGCTGTGTGAAAATCTGTATGTATACAGAGGGGATGTCTAAAAAGAGAGAAGTACGGTGGTTGAGCTAGTCGAAACCACCATATAGTGCTAATGGTCATTCCAATCACCATGTTGTTGAACAGAGGAATTTCTGCCGATAAATTAAAAAAGTATTTTTAAAGAGGAATAGTATGCGAACTGCAACAATAGAAAGAAACACGAGTGAAACACAAATAAATTTAACATTGAATTTGGACGGAACGGGTAAGTGCGATTTAAAAAATCCAATTGGCTTTTTCGATCATATGTTAAAGTCATTTTGTAAACACGGACTTTTTGATTTGTCAGGTGAAATAAAAGGCGATTTAGAAGTAGACCAGCATCATTTAATTGAAGATACGGGAATTGCTTTAGGAATGGCTTTCAATAAGGCTTTAGGCGATTGCGCAGGAATTTACAGAGCCGGATGTTTTAACTACCCTATGGATGAAAGTCTTTTGCAGGCAAGCGTTGATTTTGGCGGCCGTGCATTTTTAGTTTGCGATGCAAAGCTTACAGGCGCTCCTTTAGTAAGTCTGGGACAGGACGGAAAACAGTCAAGCTTCCAGACAGATTGCTTTGAAGATTTCTGGCAGGGATTTGTTTCTGGTGCAAAGTGTAATCTGTATTTGAACACAGTTTGTGGAAGAAGTGATCATCATAAAATGGAAGGGCTATTTAAAGCCGCGGCCCGCTCAATTCGTCAGGCGGTAGAAGTTGACCCTAGAAGAAACGGGGAAGTACCTTCTACAAAAGGCTACATTTGCTAAGAAAAAAATAAAACTAATGGGGAATAAATTATGGACGTTTCTGAAGAGATATTAAATTTGTTAAGGGAAAATGCCCGAATCAGTATAGAAGATATTTCAAGTATGACAAAAAAAACTGAGAGCGAAGTAAAGGCTATTATTAAAAAGCTTGAAGATGATGGCGTTATAATGAAGTACTGTGCAATCGTAAATCCGCAGAAAGATTTGGTGAACAAAGAAAAAGTTTGTGCTGAAATTGAAATTCAGGTTGCTCCGGAAAGAGAACACGGCTTTGATGGAATTGCAGACAGAATCTACAGATTCCCGCAGGTTAAGTCGCTTTATTTGATGAGTGGCGGCTACGATTTAAAAGTGATTATTGAAGGCGACACTTTGCAGGAAGTTGCAGGCTTTGTTGCAAGAAAACTTTCTACACTCGAAGGTGTTCGTTCTACTAAGACACACTTTATTTTGAAAACATATAAAGAAAATGAAATAGTTTATGTTGAACAGAATCGTGATAACCGCGAAGGAGTAATAGCATAATGAATACAAGAAGCGACAAATTCAGTAAAGCAATGGTAGATACTCCTCCAAGTGGAATCAGAAAATTTTTTGAAATGCTTATTGGTCACGATGATGTAATTTCACTTTCTGTAGGAGAGCCGGATTTTCCAACTCCATGGATAATGAGGGAAGAAGCTTTTTATCATTTGGAAAAAGGACATACAAGCTATACAAGTAACTGGGGACTTTTAGAATTGCGCCAGGAAATTGCAAAGTATTTGACCCGCTACAATATGACCTATTCTCCGGAAAATGAAATTCTTGTAACAGTAGGAGCAAGTGAAGGCGTTGATGCAGTATTGAGAGCAATATTAAATCCTGGGGATGAAATTATTGTAAGCCAGCCCTGCTATGTAAACTATGTTCCTCTAGCAAATTTAACCGGTGCAAAAGTTGTGCCTCTAGATTCAAGCAAAAACGGATTCTACCCGACTGCTGAACAGGTAGAAAGCTTGTGCACAGAAAAAACAAAGGCCTTAATGATTTGTTCACCAAACAACCCTACAGGCACAATGATTCCAAAAGAGGAACTGGAGAAAATAGCAGAAGTTGTAAAGAAGCATCAGATATGGTGTATAAGCGATGAAATCTACTGCGAGCTTGCTTATGATGATGCAGTGCATACTTCAATCGGAAGCTTTGACGGACTCAAGGATTACACAATCATCTTAAACGGCTTTTCTAAATCGTTTGCAATGACTGGATGGAGAATTGGTTACATTGCAGCACCAAAAGATTTAATGGCAGAGATTGTAAAGCTTCATCAGTATAATACAATTTGTGCACCAATCATGAGTCAGTATGCAGCAATTGAAGGCTTAAAGAACGGCTGGTCAGAAGTTGAAAAAATGCGCATAAGCTACAAACAGAGAAGAAACTTAATGTATAAAGCATTTTGCGAGATGGGCTTAAATGTTCCTGAACCAACAGGAGCTTTCTATATGTTCCCGGACATTACTCCAAGCGGTTTAAGCGATGAAGATTTTGCAACTCAGCTTTTCCAGAAATATGGTGTTGCTGTAGTTCCGGGAAGTGTTTTTGGTGAAGGCGGTAAAGGTCATATCCGCTGCTGCTATGCAACTGCTGTGGATAAGATAAAAACTGCCCTGGAAAAAATTGCCCTGTTCCTGGAAGAGTGTAAAAAGCAAAAAAGATAAACTTTAAAATCTGCCCTTTCAAATTTCAGGAATAGGGTAGATAATATATGTATAGGTTTTTTGGAAAGGATTATTAGTCAGATGGAAGATTTCTTTTCTTATATTATTGCTGCAGTAATCGTTCTTGCTGTAATTGCGATTTTAGTAGTTGTTCTTACTCGAAAAAAAGCAGATCCAAATGCTAAAGCTACCAGAAAAGGAAAAACAAAAACTCCTGCACAAATCTTAAAGGAAGCAAATAAAAGGCTGGAAAAAAATCCTCATGATCCTATTGCATTATTAGACTTAGGTGAAATCTATTACAATTCAAAACTGTGGGATAAAGCCTATACTGTTTACGATGAGCTTTCGAAACTTGCGGCAGACCATTCTGATATAAACATTTTTAAATGCACGCTTAGAATGGGTATCTGTGCGATTCAGCTGGAAAAATTAAGGGAAGCACTTACAGCCTTAACGATTGCACTGAAAATTGATCCTATAAATTTCGAAGTAAATTATTATCTTGGTGTTGCCTGCTATATTAATCAGCAGTATGAAAAAGCAATTCCTTGTTTTAAGAAAGCACTGGTTGCAAGTCCTGACGCTGAAAATGTCTATTCTTATTTAGGACAGAGTTTATATAAAAGCAGAAGATTTAAAGACAGCCTTTCGTGTTTTAAAAAAGCACTTGATGAAGACCCTTCGAATAAAGAGCTTTTGTATTGTATGGCAGATGCAATGTCTCAGGGCGGTCATGGTGACAAGGCAATAAAAATATTCATGCACTTGCGTCCCGACCCGACCTATGGTTCAAGAGCTTCCTTAAATGCGGGTTTATATCATGTAAAGATGAAGGATATAGAAACTGCAATTCAGGACTTTGAAATTGGATTAAAGCATGATAACATTCCTGCAGATTTGAAAATGGAAATTCAATACTACCTTGCGCGCTGTTACTTTGAAAAAAATCAAATCGCAACCGGTTTAAATATCCTGAAAGAAATCCGTGTACTTAATTCGAGCTATAAAGATGTTAACTCGCTCATAAACACATACCAGGAATTGAGCCAGAATAAAAACTTGCAGATTTATATTTCTTCAAACAGCAGTGACTTCGTTGCCTTGTGCAGAAGAATCATTATAACAAAGTTTTCTGATGCTACAGTTAAATTTGAAAGCATAGATGTATCGCCTATTTTTACTGATATTTTAGCGCAGGTATTTTCAAGTAAATGGGAAGATTTAGTTTTGTTCAGATTCTTCAGAACGACTGGCTCTACCGGAGAAATGTTTGTCAGGGAATTCCACGCAGCAATGCAGGATATAAAAGCTTCTCGCGGATTCTGTATAAGCGCCGGAACTTTCTCGGAAGAAGGACACAAATACATTGAAGGCCGTCCGTTAGATTTAGTTGAAAAAACTGATTTGAATAAAATCTTGAAGAAGATTACTTTTTAATCTCTATCCATTCCCAGATTCCAGGGTCTTCCTGTCCGATTCGCCAGAAACCTATTTTGTCAATGTTGTCATTTTTATAGGAGCGCATTTTTTCTATTAATGAATATGCGTCATCAAAGTAGCCTTTTACTTTTACTTTTGCTTCAAACTCAAAGCAGCCGATTGTGTCTTCGCGTTTAACTTTTGCTTTGTTTTCACGAACGATTCTGTTTATGCCGGAATTTAACCACGCTTTACCGTACGAATTGTCCTGCCAGCTTCTGCCGTAAAAAGGAAGTCCCATAACAAGCTTTTCCTGCGGAATCACATTTACAGCATAAGAGGAAATTTTTTTGCACCAGTCTAAGCCTGCAACGGGGCCTGAGACACTTGTTGACCAGTGCTGATCGTAAGCCATAATAAAAATATAATCTGCAAGCGAAGAAATTGTTTCATAGTCAAAGATATCATTTTGCAGGGTTTTCATTCTTGCAGGAACGCACACGCTGAAAATTTTATTCTTGCCGATTTTAGTCCTGACATCCTTTAAGAAAGAATGAAACTGCTCCCTGTCATTTTTTGGAATCGTTTCAAAATCAATTTGTATTCCATCGTAAAGCAAAGAAGCTTTTTTAATTTCTTCTATGAGTTCTTTTCTTTCCCTTGATTTTTTTAAAATGAAATGAGTAAGTGAGTATGAAGAGCAGGTAATAACTAAATGCTTTCTGCAGTCGAGTGAAGAAAATTTTGAAGGGTTAGGAATTGATTCAAGTTTTCCGTAGCAGTTTACATCGGCACTAAAGTAACATAAATCTGTTATTGGAAAGCTGTCATTGAATGTGTTTTCATAGCCTTGTAAAACATAGCTCCAGACCTGGGAAAAACTTTCGGCAGTACCTTCTATTTTTTCAAGCTCATATGAATAATAGTCTTTTTCAGTTTCACCTATTGCACAAAAGATGCAAAAAAACAAAGTAATTAGCTGTACAATTTTTTTCTTCATAGAATTTCCTTAAGGCATATGAATTATTTCGCGAGGTTTACTTCCGTTTGCTGGACCTACAATTCCTCTTTCTTCCATTTCTTCTACTAAACGGGCAGCTCTGTTGTAACCGATTTTCAGGCGGCGCTGAATGTAACTGGCACTTGCTTTTCCTGCCTGTACAACGATTTCAAGAGCTTTTTCGTATAAAGGGTCATCTCCATTTTCTGAGAATAAAGACATCTGGCTGCCGTCTTCATCATCTTCATCATCAACGAAAATTTCATCATCAATGTATTCCGGCTCGCCCCATTCTTTAACGGCGGTAACAGCATTTTCTACTTCCTGGTCACTAATGAAAGCACCCTGAATTCGAACTGGGAAAGGATCTGTTGAACTTGCATAGAGCATATCGCCTTTTCCTAAAAGCTTGTCTGCTCCCACCTGGTCTATAATGATTCGGCTGTCCATTTTTGAAGCAACCATAAATGCAATTCGGCTAGGAATGTTTGCTTTAATTAAACCGGTGATTACATCGATTGAAGGACGCTGTGTTGCGAGTACCAGGTGAATTCCAACTGCACGGCTCATAGCTGCTAAACGGGCAATTACGCTTTCGAGCTGCTTTCCTGTTGTTGCCATTAAGTCTGCATATTCATCAATTATGATTATAAGGTAAGGCAATTTTTCTGTTGCAATATGATGTTCCTGAATTTTTTTGTTATAGCTTGAAATGTCCCTGCAGCCCATTCCGTCTAAAACTGCGTAGCGTCTTTCCATTTCACACAGACAATATTGAAGTGCCTGCATTGCTCTTTTTGGTTCAGTGATTACCGGTGTCAAAAGATGAGGGATTCCGTTGTAAAGTTTTAATTCAACGATTTTCGGGTCTATTAAAATCAGTTTTACTTCGCTTGGACTTCTCTTGTACAGAATGCTTAAGATCATGCTGTTAACACAAACTGATTTTCCTGCACCTGTAGAACCTGCAATAAGTAAGTGAGGAGTTTTTACTAAATCCATAATTTGATTTTCACCCTGAATGTCTTTTCCTAAAATTACAGGGACTGCCATTTTTTTCCATTCGCTTCTCTGCTGTTCAATACATTCCCTGAAAGAAACAATTGCTCTGTTCTGGTTTGGAACTTCAATACCGACAGCTCTTTTTCCAGGGATTGGAGCAACGATACGAACTGAACTTGCAGCAAGCCTTAAGGCAATGTTGTCCTGAAGCGCTACGATTTTACTAAGCTTAACGCCGGGAGCCGGGAGAATTTCAAACATTGTTACAACAGGACCTTTTCTGATTCCTGTAACTTCTGCTTCAATTTTAAATTCACTCAAAGTTTCTTTTAATGTATTTGCTGCATTTTGTGTTTCTTCATCAATTATCCAGTAAGGATTTTCATCGTATGCAACAAGCAAGTCTGTAGGAATTTTATAAGGGCCTTTTCGTTTTGGTTTTTTAACTTCTACAGGTTTTGTATTTCCATTTTCATCTGTAATAACTGCTCTGTTTTCAGGAAGTTCACTTGTCTGCTGCAGTGGATCAAATTCATCATTTTCCAGAACATCAGATTCTGCATCAGCGTCCATGCGTGAAAATAAAGCGCTTAGGGGTGAGTTATAATCCTGCGAGTGTAATTCAATTGTTTTATTTGTGCTGTCAGTTTTTTCTTCAGCATTATCAGCAAGGTCATTTTCATCATCAGTAATTTCGCTTTCATCAAAGGAATCAGGAACTTCATCGCTTTCATTTGTTTCGTTTTCCTGTGTTTCTGAAATGATAATGTCGCTTTCATCATTTAAATTTATTTCATCATCATCAAATTCAGCTGAGCCGATTTCTTCAGACTCCGGATAATCTTCTACATCTTTTTCATCTGTTACTTCATCTGCTGCAATTATTTCGTCCGGTAAATCATTTGTAAGGGAATTAAAATCCATTTCTTCTAACGAAATATCTTCGTTGTTTTCTGCAATTTTTTCTGAATCAGTTTCTTCTTCATCGCTTTCAAAATTTATTTCCGGAGTAAAATCTTCTTCAGTGTTTTCTTCATCGAATTGAATTTCGTATTCTAATTTTTCCTGGTTTTCAATTTTTGTATTTTCATCGAAGCCAATTGAATCGCGTTCGAAATTGTCTATTACATCATCAGGATTTTCTTCTGCATATTGTTCAGTGATTTCAGAAGGAGTTTCTGTTGAAGTGGCAGGAATTTCAGCTTCGGTATTCTGAGGTGCTTCTGCCGGAGTTTCTGCCTGAGCGTCTTGTGTTGCCCGGGACTCTTCTTTAGCTTTGTTTGCTGCAATCTGAGACACAACTGCTGCTGTTACGATTGGAGCTGCAACGGCTGCAACTTTTTTTGCTGTTTCAATTATATTTTCCTGCGAGTCATTTTTCTCTTCTGTTTCAGTTTGAGTAGAAACCTGAGACTGGGTGATTTCTTCAGTCTGTTGTGCAGATTCATTTGCTGCAGTTGTTTCCTGTGGATTTAAATCAACTTCCTGTTCGGGAATGTATGAATTGTCTAAGTCACTTAAATCTTCATTGTATAAATTTTTTGTGCCGGAATTCTTCTTTCTTCCTTCATTGTCCAGCGACCAGATTGAGTCATCAACTTTTGCAGGTTCAGGAGCTGTTTCATAATCGTCTTCGGTATAATCTTCTTCTGTCTCTTCTTCCAGTTCTTCAATTTCTTCGTAATCGTCTCGCTCGAAATTTTCTGATTTATGTAATTCCCTATACTTTTTTTCAGCGATTTTTCCGGCAATAATTAAGCCTAAAAGATATTCAGTTGAAATCAAAAGCAAAGTTAAAACGATAAGAATTGAAAGCTTTGAATAAACTAAGGCACTTGTATCCTGGGTTAAAATTTTTCTTGAAGTATGTTCTGCAATTACTAAAGTAAAAAATGCTGCAATGCTTGTTATAAGAATTGAAGCTTTTTGAGGGGTAAAGTTTTCTACGAAACAGAAAGTAGCTGCAATAAATAAATATAACGGGATTAAGACAGAGCAGAATCCGTAGGTTGCTTTAAGCATTGAGCCAAATATATAAAATAAACTTCCTGAATTTGTTCCGTAATCAAATACGACGCTTAAAAGTGAAATAGAAAAAAATGCTGCCAGTGCAAATAATAAAATTCCTAAAAAGATTGAGGAACCTTTTTCCTTTTTAACCATATTTTCCCCTTCCAAAATTTTTAAAATAAAGGTTACTCTATGATTATCGGTTTTTTATTTTTTAATTTTAGTATTTTCTACAGGAGTGAACAGTGAGTTACAAAAGAAACTTCTTAATTCTTTCCAGATACTTTTCAGCGGTTTTTTTGCCTTCATTGTAAGTCTCAATGATTTTACCGGCGTCTTTTTCTGTTCGGCCGGCGCTTAGGGAAGCTTCTGGCCTTATGATTAAAACACTTCCTTCTTTTTCTTTTTGTTCCAGGTTCCTTAAAGTCTGATTGTAAACATTATGTCTTTCACCCATTGTTTTTAAAAGCGACGGATTTTTTCTGAAAAACAATTTCATTAAGGGCAGGAGTGAGTTTTTCTTTTTAGCATAGTCTTTGGGCTGCGTCAGAATCACTATATTTTTTTCGTAGCCTAAAGCTCTGAATGCTTCTTCCGGGATTGAATCTGAAATACCGCCGTCAAGCATCTGATATAGTTTGCCGTTATCATCTTCGCATAGAACAGGCTTAGAAACTAAAGGCATGGAAGCAGACGCCTGGAGCCAGTTCATATTTTTTTCTCTAAGCGAAGTTAATTTTTTTACAAAAGGCTTTCCGTCTTCTACATTTGTGCAGACAACATAATATTCAATTGATGAAGCTTCAAACGTTTCGTTATCGAAAACATCTATTTCTTCCGGCAGCGTGTGATAGCAGAATTCTGCATTAAATAAATCACCAGTTGTTATGAGGGATTTCAGGCTCATATAGCGCTTGTCGCTGCAGTATTTTGATGTATAGCGGACAGAGCGGCCCTTTTGCCTGGAAATATAATTTACCGCGTGGATTGCACCGGCAGAAACACCGATTACTCCGTCAACGAAAATGTTATTCTCTAAAAGCACATCTAAAACACCGGCAGTAAAAATTCCTCTGTGACCGCCGCCTTCTAAAACTAATCCGCATTTCTTTTTTGAGTTCATAGTCCACCTTTTTCTATAGGTTATACAATTATACAAATAATGTAAACTTGTAAAACAGGTTGTTTGAACTAAAATAAAATGGTTTAATAAAAGCATGAAAGTTTCTATAAAAAAAATAATCGGTCTGTCTGTTTTTATTCTGGTATTTTTCTCACTTGCTGCATTACAGCTTTTTATAATTGATTCAGTTCCTGCCGGCTGGGTTTCATTTTTTCTATTGCTTGCAGGCTTTATCTGGTTTTCGTTTTCAAAGTACTGGGAAATGTTTACGGAAGGTTCTTTCTCTTTTCTAAAAAAATTATTTTTCCTTGCAGTCTGTGCCGTTGCTTTACAGGTAAATTGTGTGCTGTCTAAACCTCAAAGAGAAGTATCTTATCTGGGTACTCTTTACAGGGAAGCCTTTCGTGAAATGAGGAATTTTGATTTTATGAAAGGCGACAAAATGCTTGAAGCTGGAGCTGCAAATGCTAAAACAGAATCAAAATGGAAGGCACCAAAGGGATATACTTATTCAAAAATAAACTGTGGTGTTCCGCTTGAACTGCTGGAAAAAGATTCACAAAATTCAGGCGAAAAATCCCGTGAAAAAGAAAAGCTCATTTTTATAATTCATGGAGGCGCTTATGTAATCGGCTTAAACGATTATTACAGAGATGAAGCGCTGAAATTTTCAAAGCTTGCAAACGGGGCTTCTGCAATAAATATTGATTACAGGGTTGCTCCCGAATATGTTTATCCTGCAGCTCTCGAAGACGCTTTAGCTGCCTGGGACTGGATTTTAAAATCAGGCTGGAAAGAAGAAAATATAACTGTTGTCGGCGATAGTGCAGGCGGTAACCTGTTGATTTCCATGTGTTTGATTTTACGCAATCAGGGTAAAAAAATGCCTGGTAAAATTATATGTATGTCGCCGTGGCTTGATTTAACTGGAAGCGGGGAATCATATAAAACTAATCTGTATAAGGATGTGATGTTTGGAATCGGCAAGCATTCAGTTAAGGAAGAAGGAAAAAATATTCCGGCACAAAACAAAACAGAGGAAGGCGAAACATTGGAAGGCGGAGAAAATAAAAAGCCTATGGTTGCCTGGTATGCAGATGATAATGATTTGTATGATGAATATTTGTCTCCGGTATTTGCACAGTTTTACGGCTTTCCAAAAATGCTTGTGCAGGTAGGAACCTGGGAACTTTTGCAGAGTGACAGCAGGACTTTATATGAAAAGGCAAAAGCTAGTGGCGTTGATGTAACGCTCCAGGAATACGAGGGAATGTTCCATGTGTTCCAGCTTACTCTTGAAATAATTCCGGAAGTAAAAAATGCCTGGAAAGAAATACAGAAATTTGTTCTGGAAGGATAAAAGTCATTCACCACTCTGTCATTCTGAATACTTCGACAGGCTCAGTACATCGCTCGTTTCGGAATCTGTACGTGCAGAGACTGACAGATGCTGAAGCAAGCTCGAAATAACGAGCTGCAAATTCAGCATGACAAAAATATCTGCATAACATATTTCCCTGTCTCAACCACCAAATTTTCACTTAAAATTCGCTGAAAAAAAATCCTAAAATTATCTTGAAAAAAATTTGACAAATCAGAAAAACGCATTTATCATTTTAATAATTAAAGATAAATTTCAGAGGAGGAAATTTAATGAAAAAATTACTTTCAGCTGTATTTGCTGCAACAATTCTGGCAGGTTCAGTCTTTGCTTTAGGTGGCAAGGATGACAAACCTATCGTTCTTACTGTTTTGGATTATCAGGATGCAACCGCTCCTAACACATTTGACGACAATAAGATTATTTGGGAAGCATTTGAAAAAGCACATCCTGAGATTAAAATCGAACGCGAAGTTCTTTTTAATGAACCATATCATCAGAAAGCTGCTGCTTATGCTGCAAGCGGAAAGCTTCCAGATGTAATCTATATGTTCCCTGCAGGACGTTCATCTCCGATTCATATGAAACATCTTACAAAGGATTTAACTCCATTCTTAAAGAAAGATGGAATTTATGATGATTATAACCCTGCATGTTTAGATCCAAAATCACAGGCTTCAGGTTATGTTGCTGAATTCCCTATGGGACTTACAGTTTCTCATATGATGTATGTAAATACAGATGTGTTGAAAGCATGTGGACTTGAAATTCCAAAAACATATGAAGAATTGAAAGCTCAGGTTCCAGTTCTTAAAGCTAAGGGCTATGAAACAGTTATCATGGCAAATATGGACGACTGGGTTATGCAGTCATGCTTGTTCTCTACAGTTGTAGGTCGTTTTGGCGGAACAGAATGGACTAGTGCAGTAAAAAAGGGAAAGGCTAAATTTACAGATGGATTCTTCTTGGATTCTGTAAAATTCATCAAAACACTTTATGATGATGGTGTAATTTCTGCAAAAACTTTAAGCACACCTTACGGAGATGTTCCTGGACAGTTCGCTGCTAAAAAAGGTGCATATCTTATCGACGGTGACTGGAGAGTTGGTGCATTCATTACAGACCAGTCTACAGGAAAAGCATTAATTTCTGTAAAAGATCAGAAAGAAAAAGTTGAACTTATTAATTTCCCAGCAATCCCTGGTGAAAAATTCCATAATTCAAACTCAGGTACTTTAGGTGTAGGTTATGGTATGAACGCTAAAATCAAGAAGGGTTCAAAGAAAGAAGCTGCAGCTTGGGAACTTATCAAATGGTTACAGAGCCCTGTTGTACAGCAGAGAAGACTTGATACAGGAAACTCATTCCCTTCATTGGTTAGAGGAGTTTCATACGATGGTCTTGAACCACTTGCTGCAAAACGTGCTGAATTCTACAGCAAAACAGCTGTAACAACACCAATATTTGACAGTGACTTTAATGCAGATGTAGCAAGCGTATTGAACCGCGATTTACAGGCATTAGGCTTGGGTAAAATTACTCCAGAAGATGTTTGTAAGAATGTTCAGGCTGCTTACGAAGCATCTAAATAAGCTGCATAGTTAAAGCTATGTGAATTCGCTGTTAATCCGGCTGAATAAAGTTAGGGTTTAGCCGGGTTAGCAGTATGAGTTTGTTTGTTAAGAATCAGTTTCTTTTTTTTTAAGGACAGTCTTAACACAATATTAAAATCTTAAATTTAAAAAAATTTAGAGAGTTTTTTGAATCAAGAATTTTTGATGAGATAAACTAAAATAAAATTTGAGGTTTGTTTTATGGAAAAAAAATGTCTTATCGCGGCATCAAAAGTTGTTTTGATTTTAGGCATAATCGGAATGTTCATTCCTTTTTTTGACGAGTCAAATATTTTTGAAGCCATCGGTTATTTTTTTAGTGTAAAATCATTCAGATATATTTTTACAGGTATAAACTGTCTTTTACTTGTAATTACATATTTAGTGAATTTGATTTATTCGATTATAGTTTTATCGTCTACATTTTCATCTAAAAAGCTTAACGAAGAATATTACAAAGGATGTATAAGACTTGATGTACTGCTTCTTGCTTTAGGTTATGTTTTTGTTATTTGCGCTGCAATTCTTGCGACACACTTAGGTGAAGAAGAAGTAAAAATTGCTTTCGGCTTAAAGCTTGTAATAATTGCACAAGTTATTAGTACCATCCTTTATTTATATACATCACTTTATAAAGAGGAAATTTCAACTGCAAGGGAAGAAAGAAAAGCATATTGGTTCTTGAGTTTACCTGCTATTCTCTTCTACTTTGCAGTTATGACTTTCCCTTCAATCTTTTCTGTTTTCTTAAGTTTTACAAATTATGATGGCGGCAATCTTTTTGAAAAGGGTGCTTTAGGCTTTGTAGGTTTTAAGAACTACATTAAAGTATTTAAGGACCAGTATTTTTATCTTTCTTTGAAAAACAACTTATGGATAGTTTTTGTTTCAGTATTCGGACAGCTTCCATTGGGATTTTTCCTTGCATACATTATTTCACGCGGACTTATTAAGGGAAAAGATTTTTTCCAGACAATGATTTATCTTCCTTGTGTAATTTCAACTGTTGTAATTGGTGTTTTGTTCCAGTCCTTCTTTAGTCCAAATGGAGCCTGGACAGAAATTATTTCCATATTCAACCGCTCTTATGAATGGCATACTCCAGAACACCCGATTATACCGGTTCTCTTTGTAATTCTGTGGATGTATACGGGAACCTATTTGATTATCTTCCTGTCGAACCTGCAGAAAATTGACCCTGAAATTATTGAAGCTGCAACAATTGACGGTGCAACAGAATGGCAGAGTTTGTGGCACATTATTTTCCCACAGCTTTCTGGAGTTTTTGTTATAAGTGCAATCCTGGCAATTTCCGGTTCATTAAAATCATTTGACTTGATTTACGTTATGACGGGTGGTGGTCCTGCTAAACAAACTTATGTATTGTCACTGTACATGTTTGATAAAGCATTCAAGGGAGCCGCAGATTATCCTATGGCAAATACTATTTCTACAATCATGGTTATTATCAGTTTGATTTTAATCGTAATTGTAAAATCTCTTGAAAAGAAATTTGGTGCAAAGGAGGAATAGTATATGAACGTATTTGAAAAGAAAGGTGCCGGTCATCACATTAAAAATATTTTTATATATGCAATATTAATATTTTTTACATTTATGGCTCTATATCCTTTGTTCTGGCTTTTTATTTCATCATTTAAAACCACACAGGAATATCAGTTAACAAGTAAACTCGCTTTTCCTCAGCAGTGGTGGCCAAAAAACTATTCTGATGCATGGGTTCGCGGTGATTTTACTACCTTGTTCTTTAACAGCATTGTTTATACAGCTGTTTCAACCTTTGCAATTTTGATTTGTTCTGTTGCAGCGGGCTTTGCATTTGCTAAACTTAAATCTAAAGCAACAAATTTCTTCTATAAATCATTTGTTATAGGAATTTTGATTACCCTTCAGTGTATTATGATTCCGTTGTTCTTTATGGCAAACTGGACGGGCCTTTACGATACGCGCTTAGGTGTAATTATCTGTTACATAGGTATTGGAATGCCGATGGGTGTTTATCTTGCGACTGAGTACATTAAGAGTATTCCTGATTCATTGATTGAGTCTGCGCGAATTGACGGTGCTCCATTCATGAAGATTTTCACAGACATCATTTTCCCAATGGCAAAACCTGTAGGCGTTACTCTGGCAATTATTACAATCACCGGTACCTGGAATGAATTCATGCTCGTTAACATTTTAGCTTCAAGTGAAAAGATTAAATCACTTCCTGTCGGAGTACAAAAGTTCTCCGGTGCCTTAGCTTCTGACTTCGGAAAACAATATGCAGCTTTGATGATTAGTATAATTCCAATTATTATCTTCTATTTAATCTTCAGAAAGCAAATAACAAAAGGAGTTGCGGCAGGTGCTGTTAAAGGCTAATATTCTAATATGGCTATAAAATTTAGAATATTTTTTCTTTTGATTAGTATATTTGGTTTTTCATTTATTTCTTGTGACTTAGAAAAGCATTCAGAAATAGATGAAAAACCATCTTCATTTAGTACAGACGAATCAACAGATTCTTCCACTAACACAACTGCTAATGAAAAAATTCTTTTCCAGAACGGCGAAGACTCAGCTGAAATTTTTTATAATCCGCATCAGGGATTTTACAGGCCTATAGTTTTTACAGTAAACACAAATGGAATCACTCTGGAAGGGGAAAGCATTTCGACACTCTCTACTTCATGGCAAATTAGAAACTGGGATGATTATAAAGATTTAGAAAGTCATGCCTGGTCAGAAGCTGAAAGGGCAGATTATGAATACACACAGCTTTATCATTTGCGATTTGATTTAAGTGCGTTTTCTAAAGGAATAAATGGTGAAGAGGATTTAGAATTAACACCGGCAGTAGTCAGCGATTTAAATTCAATTCTTCAGGTTTTTCTAGAGAAGGGCTTAAATGTAATAGTAAGATTTTGTTATTGCCCGGAATTTAATTATGATGCAGCAACATATACACATCCAACAAATTTTGAGCCGTCACTTGAAATTATGGAAAGTCATATCGCTTCAGTCTGCGGGGTTTTAAAAAATTATGAAGATACAGTAACAGCAATTGAAGTTGGTATGGTTGGTCCTTGGGGCGAAATGCATACAACAGAAAAAGCTGAAAATGATGTGAGCATAATTCCTTCCCTTATGGAAAAATTCAGGGCAGAAACAGAAGGCACAAATATTCCGCTTTTAGTCCGCACGCCAGACAGAATCTATGCATATATTTATAAATACATTCAGAATAAAAACTTTACAAAAGGTTCCGGAAAGCGAATTAAACTGAAGGATATTAATAGTGCTAAAATCCCTGCAGAAAGTGATGCTGCAAGATTTGGAATGTACAATGACGGCTACTTAGGTTCTGAGTCTGATGAAGGAACTTATAGTAATCGTCCGCAGGAAGTTGAGTGGCTTAAAGAAATCACTGAACGCACTCCTTATGGCGGGGAAGTTATTAATTATGAAGACAACGTTCACTATCTGCTTTCAAACACAATAGATTTTAATACTCACCAGGAAATGTTTGATTTAAATCTTTCTTATCTTGATGTTGAATGGGATAATCAGATTGTTGCCTGGTGGAATGCGACTAAATTTAATGGCTCTGTTTCAGATCCTCTTTTTGCACAGAAGTCCTGCTATGAATATTTAAAAGCTCATATGGGATACAGACTTTATGTAACTAAAGCAGCTTATGAAACTGATGATAATTTTAAACTAAAGATTAGTCTTGGAAATTCTGGATTTGGAAACTTCATTCATAAGTCTAATGTTTCACTTTTGTTTGTTAAGAATAATAAACTTGTTAAAGAAGAAAAAAATTTATGCGTATACACAGGGCGTGTCGGTGAAAATGCAATTTGCATAGAGACAAAGCTTCCTGAAGAAAAAGGAACTTATAGTGTTTACCTAAAGCTTGATAACGGAAACGGAAAATATCCTGTTCGTTTTTCAAATGCACAGAGATGGAACGAAAAGCTAAGTGCTAATTTAATCGGTGAAATAAAGTAATGGAAATGCAAAAAACAAATTTTTTAGAAGGCAGGATTTTTCTGCCAATGTTGAAATTTTCAATTCCCATAATGCTCTCAATCTTTTTTCAGCAGATGTATAACACTGTTGATACAATGATTGTAGGCTATACTTTGGGTGAAGAAACTCTTGCAGCAATCGGTGTTTCCTCTCCTATATTTGAGCTTTTTGTCGGCTTCGCTTTAGGTTTTGGAAACGGTCTTTCAATTATAATAGCCCGCTCTTACGGAACCCGCGATGAAAGGCTTTTGAAAAACAGTGTTGCCGGTTCAATTATTGTAGGCCTGATTGTTTCCATAGTAGTTACTGTTCTTTCAGCAGTTTTTATGTCACCGCTTTTAAAGCTTTTGAAAACACCGCAGGAAACTTTTGCACTTTCATATTCGTACATCAGAAAAATTACTTTATTTACAATAGTTTTATTTATGTACAACTTGTGTGCCGGAATGTTGAGGGCTGTTGGAAATAGTTTTATGCCTCTCGTATTTTTAATCGTTTCTTCTGTGTTAAACATCGGGCTGGATTTTTTATTCATCACAGTTTTCAAGCGCGGAATAGATGGAGCAGCAGAAGCAACTGTTATTTCTCAGGGAGTTTCTGTTGCTTTGTGTATCATTTATATTTATAAAGCAGTTCCTTCACTTATACCTTCGAAAGAAAATTTTGTAGAAGGAAAATCGATGCACAAACAATTAACCGTGCAGGGACTTTCAATGGGTTTTATGAGTTGCATAGTTTCTGCAGGAACTGTAATTTTACAGTCGGCAATAAACGGTTTCGGGTATTTGATTATTGCAGGTCATACAGCAGCAAGAAGACTTTTCCAGGTTACTCTCATGCCATATTCTGCAATGGGACAATCAGTAAATACTTTCGTTTCACAAAACTATGGTGCAAACAATGCAAAGCGAATTCGAAAGGGAATGCTCGAGTCATATATTTATGATGGCGTTATAACGATTGTAATGACTGCCTTAATCTGGCTTTTTGCTCCGGCTATAATCAAATTTATTTCGGGTTCAAGCGAAGCAGAGTTAGTATCTTATGGCTCGCGATACATTAAGTTTATGGTTCCGTTTTATTTTGTACTGGGGCTTTTAACAATTACCCGCACTTCCTTACAGGCAATCGACAGCAAAATACTTCCGGTTCTTTCAAGCGTAATGGAACTAATCGGAAAAATTTTATTCACCATAATTTTAATTCCCCGCTTTGGCATTAATGCGGTTATTGTCTGTGAGCCTTTAATCTGGTGCTTTATGGTTGTTGAACTTTTAATTTCTTTCTGGACAAATAAATATATCAGAACAGGGAAAATGGAATAAATCCTTACTTGCGAATTAGCCAAAAACCTAATACAATTTCACTATGTCTAATTACGAAAATATTTTGTTTGATTTTGATGGAACAGTTTGCGATACATCTGAAGGAGTTTTTAAAGGCTTCGATTATGTTGTTGATTATTATAAATTAAATATAGATAAATCGATTTATAAAAAAATGATGGGACCTCCACTAAGGGAAAGCTTCGTTAACTGTCTGCATCTTCCTGAAAGTGAAATAAAAAATGCAATTGCAAAGCATCGTGAATATTATAATGCGGGTGGAATGTATGAGCTTGAGATTTACGATGGAGTTGTTGATTTAATAAAAAATTTGAAGCGGGCAGGAAAAAAAGTTTATATCGCTACAAGTAAGCCTGAACACTATACAGTAAAAATCCTTGAAAAAATTGGCCTTAAAGATTTATTTGATTTTGTCGGCGGCAGTGATATTTCAGAAAGCAACCGTGTAGAAAAAATCGATGTACTTAAATATGTAATGAAAGAAAACAATTTGACTTCAGAAAATTCCATAATGATAGGTGACAGATTTTATGATGTTCGTGGGGCACATTCTGTCGGCTTAAAGTGCATAGGAATTCTCTGGGGCTTTGGTGATTTACAGGAGATGCAGGAATGTGGAGCAGATTATATAAAAGCTACTCCAAAGGATGTCGAAGAGTTTTTATTGAAGTAAATTCTTAATAACAAATTTGATTGAATCGCCTGCAACCTGTAAGTTAGGAGTTTCTGTGATTCCTACATTATAGATTCCATAATAAAGACTGCTAAAAAGTAAATCGTTGATTTCCTTGACTGGCAGTTTTTTTATTTCACCTTTATTCTGTCCGCGAATAATTACCGTGCTGATAATGTGTCTTATTCTTATTGTTCTTCTGTTAAGCCTGCGGTTTATATCAATTCCGGTTTTCTGCAATTGAAGTAAATGATCTAAAACGACTCTAAAAATTCTATAGTAATGTGTACAGATTTTAATTGTTTCATCAAATATTTTTTCAAGGCATTCAGTAGAAGAAAGATTTTTGTCATTCATAAAGATTGCAATATTGTTTTCAAGTTCATCTGTTACCTGCTTTATACATTCTATAAAAACCTGCTGCTTGTTTTCATAATAAATGTATAGAGTAGTTCTGGTAATTCCACAGCGGTCTGCAATTTTCTGAAAGGTAACATCAGCGTATCCGTCTTTAATAAAGAGGTCTCTGGCTTTTTCCAGAATTTCTTTTTTTCTTTTTTCGTGTTCTACTTGAATTGCCATTATTTATCTCCAAAGATATAAAAGACAGTGTCTAAGTTTCCGGCTTTAATATTTTTTTTGCTTTCAACTTTTTTGTTTATACATTCAAGGAATTTGCTCTGACTTGTAATTACACCAATCTTCCAGTCAGGGAAATCTGTAAAGAGGGAGTTCATCTGTTTGTATAAAGAAAGAGCTTCTTCTTCATCGCCTAAGCGCTCACCGTATGGAGGATTACAGATTAAATTTCCTTCATCATAAGGAGCTTTTAGATCGGCAAAATCGCTTACAACAAATTCAGGGCGTTCAATATGATAACTGATATCGATTAACTGAAGTGCACGGCCGGCTGTAACACAGGCATGCTCTGCATTTAGTTTTGCTCTTTCTACAGCTTCCGGATTTATATCGCTTCCTGTGATTCTGCATTCTACATCAGTCCTGATTTTTGACGCTTCAATTTTTTTTATTTCAAGTGCTTTCTGCTGATTATAAATTGCGAGGTTTTCGTACGCAAAGTGTCTTCCAAGACCGGGTGCAACATTGTGTGCATAAAGACACGCTTCTATAGGGATTGTTCCGCTGCCGCAAAACGGGTCGTGCAAAGGTGTTTTTCTTCTCCACATCATTTCCTGTAAAAGAATTGCTGCAGTTGTTTCCCTGAGAGGGGCTTCTCCGCCGTTTGTTCTGTAGCCTCGTTTATGCAGAGCCTCGCCGGAAGTGTCCAGCAGAATAGTAACTGTGTCCTGTTCAATATAAACCCTGATATCACATTCGTTTCCGCTTTCCGGTAAATTGTGAATGTGCCATACATCACCAAGTTTAGAATAAATTGCTTTGTGAATCATTTTTTGCACTGTGTGTTCACTATTTAATTTACTGCGGTGACAGCGAACTTTATCAACAATTACTCTTGAATCCTTCTTTAAATAATCCTGCCAGCAGACAGCATAGCAGCCGTCAAATAATGCATCGAAATTATCTGCCCTATATTTCGCCATTTGCAAATAGATTCTGTCGCTTGTCCTTACGCAATAATTTACTCTGTATAAAGCATCTTCATCACCAAAAAAAGAAACGCGTCCGGGAGCATTTGATTCAAGCTTGTATCCCAAAAGTTTGAGTTCATTTCCTAAAATTTTTTCTGCACCTATAGCACATAAAGCAACATAAGTATTCATAAAACTGATTATAGCAAGTCGTGACAAAATCTACAAGTTTGTCATAATGTCTATATGGAAAAAATGCAAATACAGAATTAGAATATGTGTATGAAGCAAAAACTTTCTATATTATTAGTGCTGATTATTGTTCAGTTTCAAAGCTGTATATTCTTCCCATTCGATATATTTTATAGCGGAGAATCATCAAGTATTGGTTCGCAGAAAGGCTGTGATGAGTCAACAAGCGTTAAGTTTTTACGCGAAGGTTCAGCAATTGATTTAGAAGGTGTACGCGGTAAAAAAATTTATTATGCCGTAATTAATTATAAATCAGAAAAAATAAATCCAAGTGGCTATGTTCTTAATTTTAATGCCAATATAAATGAGCCTAAGGCAGAGGAAGTTTCAAAAGATAGTATTAGATTAGATACTTCTGCTTCATCTGGTAAGCCGCATGGACCTGTACATTGTATTTCACCTTTATTGTCTTCTGTGCCTGAAATTGAAGTTCATTCCAGAAACGCACGGGCGGTTGATTTGTCGCAAAAACAGAAATTTAACAGGACAAAAGAATTTTATACTTCTTATAAAGAAAATCCGGATAGAGCAAATCATGATTATTTTTATGTTGATGTCGATTCAAGTATAACGGGCAAAAATCCCAGGTTAGAGAAAAAAGAAGCAACACTATATGCAAAGGGAATTGATAAAGACTCAGGTGAATTAGTTTGTCTTGTCTGGGTTATTAACGAATATGCTAAAGAATTAAGTAATGGAGAAACTTCTGAGACAAAGGTTTCTGTACAGGTTGCACAGGATATTGCAGACAGTTTTGCAGAAAACTATAAACTTGAAAGGGCTGTGTTGGGCGAGGAATACGAGGGGCTTTTGGGAAATGATGGAAGTATAGATGAAAGCTTTACGCTAAAAGAATATGGGCCACACGGAAACTATATCAATTTTATTATTTATGATATTGGAAATGATTTTTCATCTGAAAACAAAACTGGTATTGCAGCGTATTTTTATTCAAAGGACTATTATGACAGTGATTCAATGCAATCAAACCGGGGAAAGTTTTTGTATTTAGATTCGCATTATTGTAATCATAGTGGAGTTGATGATTCAGGAAATGATATTTTTGATGCTGATAATGATGAGTGCAGTAAAATTATGCTGAGCACTATTTTTCACGAGTACCAGCACATGATAAATTTTTCAAATAAAGATATTAGAAATAAATTAGAAAAAAAAGATACCTGGTACGACGAGATGCTTTCCATGTTAACCGAAGATTTTTTTATGGAACATTTAGGCATTGCAGGAGAAGCGGGATCAGTTGTAAATCAAAGGGTTCCGGGATTTAATGATTTCTATTGGGCTTGTGGCGTAGGAGAAAATCTGAGCGGGGACCTTGCAATTCTTTCTTACTTTACTTCATATACATTCGGAGCATTTCTTGTAAGAAATTTCGGCGGCATAAAACTGATGAAAGAAATGAGTCAAAATCCTTATGTGAACTGGGATTCAATTATTGATGCCATAAAAAAAGTTACCGGAACAACTTACACGCAGAAGCAATTGCTGGAATTATTTGTTCAGTCCTGCATATTTAAATCTGATTATGCACTTAAAAAGAATTATCCTTCATTTAATAAAACCTGCGATTATATAGAAGAATTCAGCAGCTTAAAGTTTAATCCCTTTGATTTATACAGCCAGGAATTAAATTCAACTTATACAAAAGAAGCTGCTGAAGAAGCTCCGTCAGGAATTGCACTTATAGAAAACGGTCCATTATTTTTTGCACGGAATAATTTTTCAGAAACTATTCCTCCACTGGGCTTTAATTTACATTATGCTGGTGTTTCTAACTCTTCGTCGTTAAGGTTGGAATTTGCTACCAGCTTAGATGAGTCTGTGAATATAATGGTGATTGTTCAGGATTAATAAGAACGGGAAAGACAGGCGTTAAGCTAAACGACTTTTTGATTGAATAAACAGAAACATTTGCTATAAGATTAAAACGATAAAATGTAGGAAATACAGGAGCGCTTTGATTTATGTATATAAAGAGAATAATATTTATTGTGTTAAGTTTAACTGTTCTGTCATCACTTTATGCAAAGACTTCGGACTCTATTGTTGAAGTTTCAGAAGAAGCATTTGAAAAGCTCGGGAAATTTGTAAATGACGGGGTAGGAAAAATTGGAGCCGGAATTGCAAATACAAAAGCTGTAATTGTCCGCGGAAAACTTTGTGTAAAGGGAAAAGGCGAAAAGCAGATTATTTTTGTAAAGACAGATGATAACAAAAAAATAACTGTAAAAACTATAACCGGAAACGAAGCGTCTATGAATAAGCTGGCTGTCTTTAAGGGAAAAAATGTAAAACTTACCGGCATTTACAATAAAGAAAAAGAGACCCTGACAGTAATTGACTATCAGTTGTGGAACAAAAAAGAAGAAAAGGAAATAGAACTCTAGCTTTTGTTTTGTAATGCAAGGCGCTGATTTAAAAGAGTTTCTAAAGCATTAAGGTTTTCACAAAAATCATTTTCGCTTCCTGTAAGTGCCATGTCGCAGGCAAAACTTGTTGAAGTGATTTTTGTAAGAAGCTCTTGTTCCATTTTAGCAGAAAGGATTTCTTCTATAGGAACTAAGAGTTTTGATTTTTCATTCATTGTCTGAAGTTTATTTTTTTCTTCATTAAAGTTTTCGTTTAAAGTAGTGGATTTTTCTAATAGCAGTTCCAGTGACGAACAAATTTTTATAATTAAAGTGTCAGAACTTGTCTGCTTTTTTTTCTTATTAAATAAATTTTTAAAAAACATATAGTGATTATATAACTCTTTCTAAACTCTAACAATAGAAGATTTTTTTGGGGGAACGCAAACCACTACACCACATGTTTTACTATAATCATTTATACTGATACAGGGCGATGTGATGCAGTTATTTGCGGTATATGGTGGTTTCGATTGGACTCAACCACCACAGGCTTTGTGAATTATGAATAACACTTTACGCGAGTTCGTGATGGAGGGCGTTGCCCCGATTGGACTCAACCACCACATTTCTTGCGAGTTCAGCCACAATAATTATGCATTATTAATTATTAATTCTATATTACAATGAGCACGCCACGGAGCCCCTTTAGTTCCGGAGCGAAGGCGGAGGAATGAGCGAAATCGCGAAGGGCGGAGCGGCGGATGATGCTCAGAGTGTTTTCTTAGCAGAAATAACTTTCGTGTAGAAGAAACTTGCGTCCAAAACTCCCCTTGTGAATGTCCTTGTAAAATTCTATGCAGGTTATTAAAATATTTTTCTGTTAGATTTTATTTTGTTTTATATAGAAAGCAAAAATGGTAGGATGCAAAAATGGAATCAAGTAAAAGAACTGTAACTTGTGGTGATTTAAGAAAAAGTGATGTAGGAAAAAAAGTTGTACTTAACGGATGGGTTAGCCGCTCAAGAAATTTAGGCGGATTAATTTTCATCAGCTTAAGAGACCGTTACGGAATTACACAAATAATGGTTGGTGAAAAAGCCAATGATGAAGTTAAAAAAATTGCTGCTTCATTAAAGAGCGAATATTGTATTGCTGTAAGCGGTGTAGTTGCTGCCCGAAGTGAAAAAGACATTAATACCGAAATGCCAACCGGTGAAGTTGAAGTTGAAGCAGACGATATAGAAATTTTTACAACAAGCCAGGAGCTTCCATTCTCTATAGAAGAAGTTCGCCAGAAGGACGGCACTGTTGTAATTCCAAATGAGGACCTTCGCTTAAAATACCGCTACCTTGATTTGCGCCGTGATCCAATGCAGAAAAACATTATTTTGCGTTCACAGGTAACTTTTGCAACCCGTGAATTTTTAACACAAAACGGATTCTTAGAGATTGAAACTCCAACCTTTATAAAAAGCACTCCTGAAGGCGCCCGTGACTATCTGGTTCCAAGCCGCGTACACCCTGGAAAGTTTTATTCTTTGCCACAGAGCCCTCAGCTTTATAAACAGCTTTTAATGGTTTCTGGCTTCGACAAATATTTCCAGATTGCAAGATGCTATCGTGATGAAGATGCCCGCGGAGACAGACAGCCTGAGTTTACACAGATTGATATGGAAATGAGTTTTACAAACCGCGAAGAAGTTTTAACAACAACAGAACAGATGATGCAGTACATTTTCAAAAAGACTTTGGGCTACGAGCTTCCTGCAAAATTTGACCGGTTAAGCTGGGATGATGCATTTGATTTATACGGAAGTGATAAGCCGGATTTGAGATTCGATTTAAAAATTCAGGATGCATCTTTCATGGCAGGTTTAAGTGATTTTAATGCATTTAAAGCCGGAGCCGCAAACAGCAGCCGTGAAATTGAGAGACACAAAAGAAGCGGATTAAAAGCTCTGGTTGTAAAAAATGCTGCAGATAAATACAGTCGTAAAATGATTGAAGCACTTGAAGAAGTTGCAAAAATAAATCACGCGAAAGGTCTTGCCTGGATGAAGATTGATTCTGAAGGAAAATTTGAAGGCGGAATCAGTAAGTTCTTTGCAGGAAAAGAAAATGAAATCTGTTCAAAACTGAATGCAGAAAAAAATGACCTTCTGCTTTTTGTAAGTGATGAAAAATGGCAGACAGCCTGTGTTGCGCTTGGTGCCGTAAGAAAGCAGCTTGGAAAAGATTTAAATCTATATAATCCGAAAGATGAATTCCATTTCGCATGGATTATTGACTTCCCGTATTTTGCATGGAATGAAGATGAGAACAAGTGGGAAACAGAACACCATATGTTTACTTTACCACAGAAAAAATACTGGGACACACTTGAATCTGATCCGGGTTCAGTAAAGGGCGACTTATATGATCTTGTCCTGAACGGATATGAACTTGCTTCTGGAAGTATGCGTATTAATGACCCTGCATTGCAGCAGCGAATATTTAAAATTGTAGGATACAGTCAGGAGCGCGCAGAAAAAGCATTTGGATTCTTAGTTCAGGCATTTAAGTTTGGTGCGCCGCCACATGGAGGAATTGCTCCGGGACTTGACCGCCTGATTATGTTGATGAGACACGAAGAAAGTATTCACGAAGTAATTGCTTTTCCTAAGAATAATCTTGCTGTGTCTCCAATGGATAACTGTCCAAGTGAAGTTGAGCAGAATCAGCTTGATGATTTACATATTCAGTGTACTGAAAAGGAATAAGTGCATAAAAAAGGCAGCCTCATAAGGGAATCTCATGGGACTGCCTGGAGTTTAATTATGTATTGGAAGCGGAGAGCACGGGCCCTCTGCTTTTTTTTTAGATTCCGGCTCTGACTCCTACAGAAGCTTTTAAACCGCCAATCTGCAGGCTGCTCTGGAAATCTGTACCGCTGGAATATATATTTGCATTAACCTGAACGGCTCTTATATTAAGTCCAATACCAAAGCCTGTTGTGAATACCTTGTTAACATATTCAGTATAAACATTAAGATGAAGAAGATATAAAAGTTCCATATTGCATGAAAAACCGTATTCAGCAAAGAAACTTGTTTTAAAGTCAAAGTCTTCGCCGAAAGGATTTCTTGCTGCAATACCAAACATTGGTCTGAGAGTAAACCACTTTCCGAAAGGTCTCCATGCAGCCTGAACATTTATTCTTAACGGCCTGAACACATTGTATGGCTCAACTTCTGCAGGGGCTCCAAGCTCATAGTAATAGAATTCGCTGTCACCGGAGGTAGAAGTAGACGCACTTCCTTCTTCAATAGAATTTGTATTTTCTGTTTCATTAGGATTTACTGATTCTGTTCCGCTTCCGTTTCCACTTTCACTAGCGCTGTTCATCAAATCACTGAGTGAACCTGATTCAAAATTAACTCCGGCTGTCAAAGAAGCTTTGTATTTTAATTTTGCAGGCATAATAGGAACATCAGCAAAAATACCTACATCCAATGTTTTAAATATTGAGTATTCTGCTAAAACTCCTACACTAAAACCGCTGCTCTGCCAGAAGTCATAAAGTGTATTCCAGATATTACTTCCGAGCGATTCAAGATAATCCTGTCCAATGAAGTTGAACTCCTGGTCAAAAAGCTTTGAAGTAGGGATTGTACTGTAAACAGAAAAATCAGCATCACCTTTTACGGCAATTAAATTTTCTTCATCATTAATTACATTTAAGCTTACTGCAGAATATGGCATATAAACTAAAGGCATATAAACGGTAGGAGTAGTTCTAACCCTGAGTCTTCCAAAGCCTAATTTTATTGTGGCAGAAATTTCAGCAGATAAATCCATTTCCAGAGAAACTTTACTGCTTAAGAGACTTCCGTTATCAGCGTCTGTTCCATATGCAAGGAAATTGAAGAACTCTTTTCCAATTCCAAAGTTTGTGTAGCCGCTTACACCTGCGCTTATTCCTGTAGAAAATTTGCTTCCAAAGTTTAAGTTCACGAAGGCATCGGCAGCGAAATTCAGATTTGTAATAAATCCTTCATCGGAAAATGAATCTGCTATTTTACAGAAATCAATTACAAGTTCATCTACTAAAAAATCAGTTACTGAAGCAAGGTTTTGACTTAATCCAACTTCTGAATCTACACCAACTTCAACAATTCGCTTTGCAGGATATAATTCAGCAAAAGAGAAAAATGTGGTAAATGATAAGGCAAGAATTAATATATATTTCTTCATAGTCTTACTCTCCTGTAATGCCTGCGAATAAAGATTCTTCGAATGGATAAACCGTAATCGGCTCATCATTCATCTTTAAGAACACCGAAAGGCCTACTTCTAAAGGAGCACTGTCAGTTTGTTCAGTAATGGAACGCGGAATAAAAAGCTCTCCCTGTCCAATTTTAAGTGCAACATCAGGATGGAACGGATATTTTGTAAGAATGTTTTTTATTTCATCTCTGGTAAACTGCAAAGTATTGTATTCATTTGAAATAATAGTAACATCTTTATCGAGATAGGTTCCATTTTTTACATTAAGACCTAAATTTAAGCCTGAAAGAAGTGATGATTTTATTTTGTATTTTACTCCCATAGAATCAATTGCATTTGCATATTCAGCGTATTGTTCTAACGAAGAAGCATCTTCACGGCCGAAAAGGTCTGAATTAGAAGAACTCCATTCGCTGTCAACTAAGTCCATTACGCTTAAGGAAATATCTTCTTTAACGGTGAGGTTGAAAATAAGTTTCAGAAGTAAATCGATTGTAATGTTTGCAGAAGTTTCTCCACTCGCTTTCATATCTTCTATCATTTGATTGTAAATTCTTGCTCCGTTCAAGCCCACTGAGTAATTAAATGAAATTTTATCCGGTTTAGAATTAAAGATTGGTGCTAAATCAATAGGGGGGAATGTAGGTGTATTAATTTCTGTATTTAAAAGATCATCTGTGTCTTTAATGAGTATGTCTGAATTTTTTGCAGGCCAGGTAATTTTGTCTGCATACTGTAAAGTGCCATTAGATGATTCAGTTCCGAGAAGATAATTACTTGTTACTACATCATTTTTAGTTGTATCAATTGAAATCTTTCCTGAAATATTTAATGAGTTCATAAGGGCAGCTAATTCAGGTGAAGAAGAAGCATCTGGTTTTTGTGCATAGAATGAAGCAGGAAGTGTTGCAATTTCTATTTTGTTTATATCTTCTTCAGGAATTGGAAGCGATTTCATAACGGAAGAAATATCCAGCCCCTCTAAGTCCTGATTGCCTGAGAATGCATCTGAAGTTTTTAGTTTTGCAGAGTCCCAGTCAAATACGAAGTTATCAACATCAACTGCTAAATTGTATGTTTCGCCTAAAACGAAATGGTTGATTGTAATAAGAGTATCTGTAATTTCAAAAGAAAAATCAACATAACCTGGGGTGTTTTCGTTAAACACAAGAGTATCATAGGTAATCCAGTTGTGTTCAGTTTCGTCCTCGCCTGGTGTAATTGAATCATCAATATCCAGACCAAAAATATTTGATGAAATATGTAAAGGAATTGTTGTGTTCAAATCATTTGTAATTACACACTTTATTCCAAGTCCCTTTCCTTCGGTTGAAGAAACATTTCCGGCAGCATCTGATTTGTAATACTTTCCTCCGGCTTCTGTTCCAAAGGTAATTTCTTCAATATAATCTTTTATTTCTTCAGGAAGCTGTATTGCACTGTCTCCGCTTGAAGGCAAGGAATATGAAGTCTGCATTCCTGAAAAGGCAGGAGAGGCTAAATCAACTTTTACATTCTTAAGGCTTTCAATATGGGCATCGTAATTTACATCAATTGAAACATCATCATCTGTAAAATCAAGTGTAGAGCCTTCAACTTCTATGTGGATTAAACCGTTTACAGTAAGATGCGGATTTGCTGGATCTAAAGGCTTGTCGCTTAAATCTAATTCTTTATCAAAAATTGAAGTGGCAGCATCCGGTCCGTCAGTAAATTCATCTTTATCTGCAGAAATTAAACCTGTAACCGAAAGGCTTTTTATGTCAACATCTAAATTAGACCAGCCCTGTGGAAGTGGACTTGAAAACCTTAAAGAACCTTGTTCAATAGTTGCTTCGGTAAAATAATCTCCAACATCCAAGTCCTGGTTCATATCAGTAATTTCATAATCTTCAATACCAAGCTGCTCGGATGTCTTTTTTAAATTCACAATTTTTTTAACCTTTGACTGGCTTCCGATTTCAAATTCAATTCTATATGTATGAATTATCAAAGGGTTATTTCCGGATATAGAACCATTAAGAGCTAAAGAAAATTTTTCCGGCAGATATTCACCTTCAATTACATCATAACCAAGAGGAATTACAATTGTTCCTCCGTTTTTATATTCAGCAGGCGGAACTGTGCACAATATATTATCACTTTTATCCTTTAATTGAGTTCCTATAAGAAAAGTATAATCGTCGCTGGTAGATAAAGAATCTGTTTTTGTAATTATTATGTTCAAAGAAGAATTTTCTTTATATGACAATTGATCTGCAGGAATTTCGATATCAAAACTATCAGATATATTTAATCCACTATTCGCAATGGTATGTGTAATTTCTGACATAGAAAAATCAGATTCCGGAACATAAAGGGGAGATATTGTTCTTAAATCAATTGTTTCAAGATATTCTGTAAGTTTTGCTGCGATGTCATCTATTACAGTTTCTGTTCCTGAATAGTTAATAGCGTCAATTTTTAATTCCTGATTAAAATTCATTCCGCTTGAGTTAGAAGATAAAGCTGCATCCAGATCGAGCTGGGACAAATAGCTTCCAACATCAATAGGCAGTTCATAAATAGGGTAATGCATTAAATAAGCGAGAGTGTTAGGGCTGGCAGAATATTCGTAATCCCATAAATCAACACCATCACCTAAATTCTCACTGATTGAAGACTTTATGCTGCTTAAATCAAACTGGTCTCCTAAATCTGGTTTTATTTCTCCAAGATTAAAACTGAATGCGGCTTCTGTTTTAACCTTTACTTTTTTAGGATATGGAATTGATGAAGGATCTGTAAACCACTCGCACGAAATCAGAGAAATGGAAATAAGTGCTAGAATTGATAGCCATATTTTTTTCATAAAGACCTCCTGAAAGTAAAAATTGGTCTGATAAGTTTATTTAATAGTCAGAGAAAATAATTAAAATATTTCTCCCTTTAAATTAATCTTTCTCAAATTTAATTATAGTACATCTGGTGTGTAAATTCCAATGTTCTATTAATAATAAAAAAATGATGTGAAGATAAAGTTACAGGCGGGAATGGCATCTCTATACTAAAAATTTAAATTTTGCACTAATCGTTTTTGTACAATATAATAGATGTATATGCACAAAAATTTCTTGCTTCTTATAGCGAATCGAAATTTCAGATATTTAGAGATATTGGAGAAATTTAAAGAAATTTAAATATTCGGCCGATAATGAATAGTCAAGTTGTAAAATAATTTTAATTCTTTGCAAAATTAATGGGGGCAGTATGATTAAAAAAATTAGTATTTCTCTTTTTATGTTGTTAGTAATAATTTCAACCGCATATTCTAAAAGATTTACTATAGATAAATCTCTTGGAGATGAAAGCAGCTGGCAGGAGACATTCAATATTGACGGTAAAAAGAATGGAAAATATAACATTCTTGTAACTGCAGAAGACGACGCAGAAAATAAAGTTGTTGCAGGTCCGTATAATATTATTATAGATGCCGAGTCCGACTTACCTATTCCGAGTATAACAAACCCTACGGAAAATATGCGCATTATCGGTAACTTAAATATTGTAGGTACTTGTATAGATGATGATGAAGTTGATGAAGTGTGGCTCATTCTGGATGGCGATGAAAAAAATCCTGTAAAAGCAAAAGGTACTGAATACTGGTCATACGATTTAGATACTTCAAATTTGCCAGAAGGTCCCCATACAATTGAAGTATATGGAATTGATAACGGTAATATAGAAGCTTACATAGATGAAGAAGGAAACATTGATGAAAGCAAGTTAAAGCCTAAAATCGGATACTACAGAGATGAAAAAGGCAAGCGAAAAGTTTTAACCTGGCAGTTAGACAGACGCGCTCCAGTTATTGGAATTAAATCTGATAACCACTACATGGGAGAACTTGTAAGCGGAAAAATCAATTTAATTGGAACTGTAACAGACGGAAACGGAATTGCAGACTTAGAGTACTCTCTTGACGGAGGAACTTATTATACAAGATTAAAGTCAAAGCAGGAAAAAATGTCCCGCCCGGATGAAAACGGAAATACTTCATTCTGGAGTTTTAACATTCCTGTAGATACTACAAAATTCAACGATGGTCCTGTAACCTGTAGAATTAAGGCAACAGATAATGCTGGTTCAATTGGCCGCTACACCTTCCTTTTCTTCGTTGACAATACAAAACCAGAAGTAAAAATTATTACTCCACAAGTTGATGAAGTATGCTACGGAAAGATTGTAATTTCCGGCTATGTACAGGATGCAAACGGAATCGAAAGCATTAAGTGGAAATGGGGTGATGAAACAGGCGAGTTCCCTCTTACTCCGGGAAATCCATATTGGGTAAAAGAAGTTGATTCAACAGGCAAAAATAAATCAGAAACCTTTGTTATTACCGCAACAGATACAATGGGTAATACAGTAAATGTTTCCAGAGTAATTCCGTTAGACCAGGAATTAGATAAACCTGTAGTACAAATACTTTATCCTCAGGATGGAGTAAATATTGAAAGCGATGAAGACTTCTTGTACTTGAGAGGTATTGCAACAGATTCAGAAGGAGTTGCAAAAGTTACCTGGACCTTAGATGGCGGCGAAGAACATGTTGTTGAATGTAACGGAGTTTTCTACGATAAAATTGACACCCTGCTTTCAAACGGTTCACACACAATTTCTGTTTGGGCAGAAGATAAAAACGGCATTAAAGGAAATGTCGTAAGCTCAAAATTTAATGCAAAGGGAACAGCTCCTACATTTAAAGAGCCTGTTTTAGTTACAGGAAAAGCAACACCACAGGAATTCAAAGACGGTGTTTTAATAAATCCTGAATCAGATACTGCTTATGAAATTGCAATCAATTCAACCTGCGGACTTGCTGTAATTGAATACGAAATAAAGAATGATGCAGCAACTTATGCAAAGGCAGTTCCAATCGCAAACGGTGCAAATGATGCAAGCCTGAAAATTCCTCTTAACCTGCCTGAAATTCCTTGGGGTGTCGTAACAATAAATGTAAAGGCAAGAGATATTTTTGACCGCGAAACAGTTAAAACTTCAATCTTAAAGCTGCAGGATTTAACTTCCATGCACACAGAAACTCCGGGAGTTTATTTTAATGATTCAACAATTGATGAAGACGGCGGTGTATTCGTAAATGAAAATGCTCCGTTAACAGGATACTTTGCCGGCGGAAAAATTGCAGGCACTCCGGAAATAGTTCCTTCAATTCGTGGCGTTAAGGTAAGCGTTCAGGAAAATTCTATTATCATTGAGTCCCCTAATAAAACAAATGAATTTACTGTCAGGGTAACAACAACTACAGGCGCAGTTTATGAATCTCGCAAATTACACTTTAAGGTTCCGGAAACACCTCCTGTAATTGCTATAGATGAAAACCCATTGTTCGATTCAGAAAAAGGAATTCCATTTACCTTTGAAACTCCAGATGATTCACTTAAAATTTCCGGTTCTGTTACAGCAGATTCTGATGTAAAGCTTCAGTATAGAATTTTAAGCGTTAAGGCAGATGTAAATGACTGGGGCTTTGTTACATCATCTGAAGTACAGGAACCAACTGAATACACAAGAGTAAGTTTAAATAGAAAAAATCAGTTTAATATTACAAACTTAAACTTTAATACATTCGTGGACGGCGTAAGTGTAATTGAACTTGTAGCAACAAACTCTGCAGGACTTTCAAGCGCTTACGGTGTATTTGTTAGAAAAATTCCATACGCTCCTGTAAAAGAAGTTATTGGCGATGACGGAAAACCTTTAACAAAAGCAAACCCTAAACTGTACTGGCTCCAGGGCTTAGACTACTATGGTGTTTGTATTTATCAGGGAACAACAGATAATGACATTTACTATGTAAGGGCAGAGTCTTTATCAGCAGACCCGGCTCCACTTCTTTATAATGCAACACCAACAGATTTGGAAAGCAAAAAGAAACTTACTTCTTACGGTGCTGAACCTTTAACTGTACACGCTCCGGTTGATTTAAATGCCCACATAAAATCAGTGGCAGGAATTGATTACTGCAGCGGTATGAATGTGGTTGTAGAAAAAGGCGTTCAGAAAGATAAGATTCCGGTTGCAACCTTTACTGTAGAAACTAATGCAGCTTTAGACAGTGCAGCTTATACACTTACAGGCGAAAAAATTTCAGAAACAGATGTGCCTCAGACTGGAAAAGCTTCTATAAGAACAATTGAAGAAGGCAGATTATATGAAATTGATGTTCCGCTTAATAATCTTGCTGCATGCATAACTGAGGTTGCTGTAAATGTAAAATGTTCAAACGGTTATGAACAGGAATGCAAAGGCTTTATAAATGTAGTAAGAAAAGAGCATCCTGCTGACAATGAACCTAAAGTATACTGGGCACCATTAAAGACAGCATACTTCGATAAAGAAAAGAATTCTTATGTTTTGAATGACGGTGAAAGCTTGTACGGCTATATCAATATGTCCGGTTCACTTAAGGTTGTTCAGAGTGCAGGTTATAAATCAATCAGTGCTTCCTGTGACGGCCAGATGTTAAAGCTTGATGCTGCTTCAGACGGTGTATTTAAGGATGTAGTTGTAGCTGTTACCGGAGATAATGGTGCTGCATTTAATTCATCAAAAGTTGCTCTCATTGTAGACACTTCAAAACCAAAGCTTGATCTTGCTGCCGTAAACAATATGGCTTATGTTGGAAATTCTTTGAGCCTTTCAGGTAAAGTAAGTGATGGAAACGGAATTGCAAAACTTGAATACAGTGTAGTAGATAAAAAGCCTTCTGTAAAAAATAGTGACGGCGTATTCGTTGATCCTGAACAGGAGTGGATTCCTTTAGAGTTTACAAAAAACGGAAACTTCAGCACAAAGTTGAATTTCTCTATTTACGATGACGGATATATTCCGCTTTCAGTTCGCGTAATGGACTTAGCAGGAAAAACAAATCAGTATAATTATGTATTCTTTAAGGATATAACACCTCCACAGGTTGAAGTAATTTTACCTGTTGCAGAAATTAAGAAGGATGTCAGAAACGTCATTAACGGTGAAAATACAATCGTATTTAAAGTAACTGATAATGGCGAAAGGGCTACGGCAAAATATGTAAGTGCTGACGGAAAAAATTCTTCAGACTTTACAATCAATATGCCTTATTCATTAGTGCCTGAAAAAACAAAGACTAATGCAGAGGGCGAAGAGATTCCTCTTCCTGATGAAGAAAATCCTGTAAAGACAATGAATCAGCGCCTGCCAAACATGAGAATCGGTACACCGGATCATCCTATAAATAACAGAATGCGCTATGTGTTCACAGATACTGCTGGAAATGAAACTGCCGTAAATGCATGGGACTTCAGTGTTAACCAGGAAAGTGATATGCCGGTTTCAGAGATTCATTTACCGCTTCCAAACCAGGTAATTACTACAGACTTTGTTATTTCGGGAATTATCAGCGATGATGACGGCGGCTGTCAGATTTACTATAAAATTGATGACAGTCCTTATGTTCAGTATGAAAACGGAATGTTTACCTCAAGCTTTAAGATTAACAAGAGCTTAATGGATTTGTCAGACAACGAACATAAAATTTCAGTTTATGCCGTTGACCGCAATGGTGTTAAGGGAAATGCCGTAACTATTCCAATTCGTGTAAGTATGGAACAGCCTAAGGGTGGAATTATCAGTCCTTTACTTATTGAAACAATCAACGGTTCATCAACAATTTCCGGCTGGGCAGCAGATAAGAACGGAGTTAAGGATGTAAAAGTTTCTGTAGATAACGGTACAACTTATAATGATGCTACAGGTAACGAAAGATGGACATATAAATTTGATACACGCGTAATTAAGGACGGAACTCATGTAGTATTCGTTAAGATTGTAGACAACTACGATGTAGAATCAATGTATTCTTACCTTATCAACATTGATAACACTCCACCAAATTTAGTTCTTGAACTTCCTCTTGATGACTCTAAGACTTCTAAGAATTTATTCTTTAGCGGACAGACAACAGATAACATCGGCTTAACTGATTTATACATTACAGTGCGTTCTCTTGAAGGAAAAACAATTCCAAAAGCTTTACAGAAAATGAATCTTGTTCCTGGTGAAATTATTTCTCAGGTTCTTGATATTAGCTCACTTGATAACGGCTTCTACAACATAGAACTTACTGGACGCGATTCAGCCGGAAACATAACACACGTAAGCCGTAACATAGAACTTGATAAAGCACGACCGCTTTCTAAACTTGATTTATTGTATCCGTTAAACGGTCAGCATTTACAGGGTGAGTTCAATGTTTACGGACAGGCCTTAAGTGATAAAGAAGACGAAATTACAAAGATTGAACTTTATCTTGACGGCAAGGTTTTAACAAAGATTAATGCAGAGGATTTAACTACCAGCAATTACTTTAAGTTCACGCTAAAGAATTCTATGGAAGCAGAAAATCCTGATGATCCTCCATTTATTTTGAAGGAAGGAAAGCATACTTATAAAACTGTAGCAACAACAACAAAGGGAAAGACTGTAACTTCTAACGAACAGACCTTCGTATACGATTCTTATGGTCCTTGGATTAAGCTCGATAACTTTACTTATGGTGATTACGCTGTAAACAGACCTCTGTTAAAGGGAAGTGCAGGTTACAGTTTAACTGATGAAGAAAAAGCAAAACTAAAGGATAAAGCAACTCCAAGTGAAGAGAGAAAAGCAATTGAAGGAAAACGCTTAAAGCAGATCTGGTTAAGCTTTGATAACGGTAAAACTTTTGAACCTGTTGCAAAACCTGGAAAATCAAACTGGGAATATCGTGTAGAAAATCTTGATATTGCAGATGGTATTTATTTTATGCTTGTAAAGGCTGAAATGTATAACGGTGAAAATGCAGTAACAAGAACAGTTGTACAGGTAGACAAGCAGGCACCTTCTATCAGGCTTCTTTCTCCTGGTGAAGGCGGACACTATAACCAGGTACTTACATTTGAAGGACTTTCGAGCGATAATGTTGCCCTTAAAGACGTTAAGATTGAGCTTCGTCAGGGTGATAAAAATACTTATGAAGTTCCGGAATTTATTCAGGGTCTGTACTTTGATGTAAATGTCTGGGGTGCAACTTTATACAGCGTTGGTGCGGGTTTAACCTTCTTTAATGATGCGGTAAAAGTTCAGGTTCAGTACGGACAGTTCACAAAAGAACAGCGATACTTTATATGTGACTTATTCGGAGTTCCTCGTACAGATTATCGATTTGGTGGAACCGCAATTGGTGGAAAGATTATTGCACAGATTGGTTATGTACCATTCAGATACTTCTTTGGTCGTGACTGGGACTGGCTTTCTGCAACCTTTGCTTTGGGTGCTAACTTCCAGTACTTCAGCGATTCAAGTGCGTCAAAGATTACGGGTGAACCGGTTCCTCAGATTATGTCTGCTGCCTTTGTTCAGATTGAGTTCCCTAGAATTACAATCTCTAAGAACAAATTATTCCGTACCAGTTCGTTCTACTTAGAGCCTCAGGTATGGTTTATTCCATCTGATATTGCAGGAGAAGATGCAAAGAAACAGGTATTCACAATGTCCGGTGGTATTAGATTAAACGTATTCTAATAGAAGACTGGTATAAGTAGAAAATAATAAAAGCTGTCTGTACACTTCAAATACAGGCAGCTTTTTTGTTGTTGAATGAAAAAACGCGGTGGTTGAGGCTCTCGAAACCACCATGTCGGGTAAGTTTATTTATTATTTATAATCATTTTTTTTAGTTCCTGCGTAAAATTAAAAACCTGTGAACTTGTTGTAAAGGCTGAATTGTAAACTGGAACTATCGGAGCGTTTCCTGAAGCAATCCAGAAGCGTGCATCATCTGCCTGTAAGTCCGGCGTGTGGCAGCGGGCAAGCACAGGGGCAAGTCCTGTAGAGTAAGAGAGTGATTCCTGAGTTTCTACAGAAATTAATTTTTTTGCAATATATTTAACATGCTTTTTGCCGGAAAGCGGAACTTCGCAGATTGTATTTGCTATACAGCAGCGCTCGTCATTACTTCTTCTTGAAGGAAAGAACGAAAGTCTCTGGTTTGTATACTGTGGAACTGAAACATAATGTGTTAAAGCCTTAGAAGAAAGCTCTCTGTGTTCACCAAGAGTTGTAATTACAATAGAAGCAATTTCATCTTCCATAAAAAACTCAACATCAGCAGAAGTCATATGATATACATTTCGTGGAAGTACATTATCATTTGTCAGTTTTGAAAGAAATCTAATCCCGTCTTTAAAAGGGAAATCAACTCTATTAAACAAAGGTGCATAATCTGAATCTTTATAATCTGCTATTACACTTGAAATCTCTTCTGTTTCTGCTTTTCCGCAATAAACTTCATTAAAGGCTGTTAATACATTGAGAAGCATATTGTTGTCAGCGCCTGCAAAAACAACCGGGAACTGTGACTTGCCAACGAGGCTATACATGTATTTTTCTAAATCACCAAAAGATGTAAATATAGGCTCATTCTGCTTTTTTAAATCTTTTGTATTTAAAAGAATTTCTACATTATCCATAAGAAGCGGAACAGCATTTACTTTATTTGAATTCAAGAAGACTGCATTTGAAGCGGCATTAGTTGTTGTTCCTTCGAGAATTGAAGAGTCGAGTGCAAACTTTTCTTTCTTAGATTCATTTATTACTTCGTAAGTGTTTTTACCTTTATACATAATCAGTAAATCAACTTTGTTTGAAAGAATATTTACAGCGGGAACACTTGTATCAAAAGAAACATATTTATAGCGGAACGGCTTTCCGTTTTTGTCAGTTATTTTTTCTAACTCGCCGGCAAATTTTTCCTGCAGAGAAGAACTTATTCCATAAAATCCTATATTTACTTTTGTGCCTAATGCAGCTTTTGTAATTGAAGCTGTAAGTAATACCAGTATTACACAGATGATGCTTATAAAAGCGATTTTAAGTGATTTATTCATTTTACTCATAGAGCGAATTTTACCACATTTGTTTTGTAATGAGAAGAAAAAACTTGTGCTCGTTGTATAAACCTTTTTTTTGATGTATATTCCTTGCTATGAAAGAACTTGAGTTAAAGTATGGTTGTAACCCTAATCAAAAACCTGCTAGGGTTTATATGGAAGATGGCGACTTACCTATTACTGTATTGAATGGTAAGCCAGGATTTATTAACCTTCTTGACGCATTGAATGGCTGGCAACTTGTTAAAGAACTGGAAGAGGCTACAGGAGTTGTTGCTGCAACTTCATTCAAGCATGTTTCTCCTGCTGGAGCTGCAATAGGACGACCTCTTTCTGATACACTAAAGAAAATTTACTACACAGATGATGTTGAACTTACACCAATGGCTTGTGCTTATGCCCGTGCAAGAGGTGCAGACAGAATGTCTTCTTTTGGAGATTTTATTGCTTTAAGTTCAAAGTGCGATAAAGCAACAGCTCTCTTAATTAAGAAAGAAGTTTCTGACGGAATTATTGCTCCTGCTTATGATGATGATGCCCTGGAAATTTTAAAGGAAAAGAAAAAGGGCGGTTATTGTGTTCTTCAGATTGATGCAAACTATGTTCCTGCTGCCGTTGAAAAGAAACAGGTATTTGGAGTTACTTTTGAACAGGGTCATAACTTTATTAAACTTGATGATGAATGTTTAAAAAATATTGTTTCTGAAAACAAGACACTTTCAAAAGAAGAAAGAGACAATCTTTTGATTTCACTGATTATCTTAAAGTACACACAGTCTAATTCAGTATGCTATGTTAAAGACGGACAGGCTATAGGAATTGGTGCTGGACAGCAGAGCCGCATTCACTGTACCCGTCTTGCAGGCGATAAAGCAGATAAATGGTGGTTAAGACAGAGTCCAAAAGTTTTAGGCCTACAGTTTAAGGATGACATAAAGAGAGCCGACCGCGACAACACAATCGATATTTATACAAGTGATGACTACGATGATGTTTTAGCTGAAGGCGTATGGCAGAATTTCTTTAAGGTAAAGCCGGAAGTATTTACCCGCGAGGAAAGACGCGAATGGATTAAGAAGAATACTGATGTTGCTGTAGGCAGTGACGCATTCTTCCCGTTTGGTGACAATATCGAAAGAGCACATAGAAGCGGTGCAAAAGTTGTTGCTCAGCCAGGCGGTTCAATCCGTGACGACAATGTTATTGAAACCTGTAACAAGTATGGAATGGTAATGGCCTTTACAGGAGTAAGACTTTTCCATCACTAAGATTTAGCCCGGTATGGAGCCCCGAAGTGGGAATGTCTAAAAAGTAATTTCATCCTGGACTTGTTTCAGGTTGGGAAGAATACAAGGTCTCAAACTGACCTGACATTCCCATGACCGCAAGGGAAGGGCGAAACACCGGATTAAGTTTTAATAAATTCTTTTCATATTAAATTGTCTGCCGGGAAAAAAACTGGCGGACAAAATTTAAAAAAATCTAAAAATCTATAAACCCTGCCTGCTACTTTTTAATCCGATTTAAGTATGTTATAATTTTTTTTATGCAGATAATTCCAATAGCAAGCGGTAAAGGTGGAGTTGGTAAAAGTCTTTTGAGCGCAAACCTTGCAATCGCTTTAGGTCAAGCTGGTAAAAAAGTTTTATTGGTGGATTTAGATTTAGGTGCCTCAAATTTACATTTAGTAATTGGACAGACCTCTCCAAGAGTAGGAATCGGGACTTTTCTTACGGGGCAGTCTACTTTTGACCAGATAATTATTCCTACTGATTACGAAAATGTTTCTTTTATTGCCGGGGACTCTGAAATTCCGGGGCTTACTTCATTAAAGCAGTCACAGAAAAATGAACTTATAAAACACTTTAATAATGCAAACTACGACTATTTGATTTTAGATTTGGGCGCGGGAACTCACTTGACGATTCTTGATATGTTCCTTCTTTCACCGCAGGGAATAATCGTTACGGCTCCAACTGTTACGGCTACCCTTAACGGATATCTTTTCTTAAAGAATGTTACTTTCAGGATGATGTACAACACATTTAAAAAAGATACTCCGGCTTACAAATATCTTGAACAGTTAAAGAAAGATTCTGCTTCTTTACAGAGACTTTATCTTCCAAAGCTGATAGAAAATCTTGAAAGCGTAGATCCTGAAAACACAAAAATTTTTAAGAGCCGAATGAAAGAGTTCAGGCCGCGTTTGATTCTAAATATGATTGATGATCCGAAAGACACAGACCGTGCACAAAAAATCAGGCGTTCGTGCCAGCAGTATCTGGGTGTGGATCTGGAGCATCTTGGAGTGATTTACAGGGACACAATGCAGGATAAGGCACTGGCTTCCCGTCTTCCGGTAATTATTTATAAACCGCAGTCAGTTATAGGTCAGGGCATTTACAGGGTTGCAGAAAAAATCCTTCAGTCGGAAACACTTAAATTTGATGACGATTACGATTTGACTCAGGCTTCAGAAACTTCATTTGAAATTGCAACTGAAGAAGCAAATGATGATTTCTCTCAGAAGATGCAATATATAGAAGAATTAACTGGAACCGGCGCGCTGACAATGGGCGAACTTGCTGAAATAATTAAACAGCAGCAGTATGAAATAAAGCAGTTAAAAACAGAAAATACATTCTTAAAGAAAAAATTAGTTGAGGCTTTGCAGAGACGATGAACAGTTTACTTTACATTCAATATCCTTCGTGGATTCATCCGGAGATTTTCCCGGGCGTACCATTTCTTTCGCTTTTGAGATGGTATGGACTTATGTACATTTTTGCTTTTACCACAGCATATTTTGTACTTAAGAGACAGGTAAAAGAAGGCGCTTTAAACACTGAGGGATACGAAGCAACAGAGGACGACATTTTCAGTTTTATTGCCTGCGGAATTGTTTTCCTGCTGATTGGTGCACGCGTTTTTTCAACATTAGTTTATGATACTTCGGGTTTATATTTGAGGAAGCCATGGTTAATCTTCTGGCCGTTTGATACAGAAACACACAGGTTTACAGGGCTTGCTGGAATGAGCTATCACGGAGGATTTATTGGCGGTCTTATAGGAATGATTGTCTGGTGCGCATGGCATAAAAAGCCTTTCGGTAAATGGATTGATGCAATGTCTGTTGCGATTCCTTTAGGATACACTTTTGGCCGTATAGGAAATTTTATGAACGGCGAATTATTTGGCCGAATTACGACTATGCCTTGGGGAATTGTATTTCCTCACGCAGAAAGAATTCCTGCTTCGCTTGACTGGGTGAAGCCTTTTGTTGAATCAATAGGAATGACTTTGTATGAAGGTCAGCGTTCAGTAAATCTTCCGCGACATCCGAGTCAGTTATATGAAGCATTTTTCGAAGGAATTTTCCTGTTCATCATTTTGTGGAATCTTAGAAAGAGAAAGCCTTTTGACGGTTTCATAGGCTGCTGTTATGCAATAGGATACGGACTTGTTCGCTTTGTAATAGAGTATTTCAGGGAGCCGGATTCTGATTTGGGCTTCAGATTAAGCAAGGACGGTTCGCAGGTTTTGTATACAAATACTTCGCTTTTAAATATTTCTACGGGGCAGATTTTCTGTTTCATTATGATTGCCCTTGGAACTGCAATGATGATTTTCCTGGCAGTAAGAAATAAAAAGAAGAGCGGGCTTTTGTCTAAGGCTGAAAAAATAAAAGACAGTGAAAATTAAAAACTGTGTTATAATTAAATACATAAACAAAAAGAGGAGAGAAGATAAGGTATGAAAAAGTTATCAGTTTTATTCTTGATCGCAGGACTTTTGTGTGTTTCGTGTACTTCAGCACGATATGTTGATGTAAGCAGTAAGAATGGGTTTGATGTTGTTTCAAATGTATATGAAATTCAAGTTGCAAGTAAGAGCGGAGATTTTTTTAGAGTATATAAATTAAATGACACTGATTATGCAATTTGCGAATCAGGAATTCCTTCGTTTTTGTCTTCTGATTTAGCTGTAGAAGATTTAGAAAAGTGCCTCATTCTTTCAGAAGAAGAAGCTTTAGAGTTTAAGGACAAGTTGATTGCATTCCAGGAAACCTGTTCTAATTTTGATTCATCAAAGGGCTTACTCGCAGAAGTTGTTGTTGCAGAGAAGAAAGGTGACGGCGATGCAGAAAAAACAATTTCAAATCTTCTTGAATATACTGAAAAAGCTTTAATTGATTATACTACATTTAAGACTTATAAGAAAAATGAAAACGCTTTTAAGATTCAGGCAGTTTCTAAAAAAACTATGTTCTCTAAAAATAAGCTTGAATATTTTTATTTGAATAAGCAGTCAGGAGCAATACAGAAAATTAAAGCGGCTGCTGTTGCAGATTTAGTTGCTGCATTAGAAAAATAATTGTCATGCTGAATTTGCAGCTCGATATTTCGAGCTTGCTTCAGCATCTCAACAGGTACAGATTCGAAAGCCATGCTTAGAATGACAGAGTATTTGGCTTTCCCCAAAAGTCAGTTTGCATTCATTGTGAACTGGCTTTTTTTTGTTTAAAAAAATCTTTAAAAAAATTTGGCGTTTTAACTTAAACCATGTTAAAATTAAAATGTAAATGACCTTTAAAAGCTTAAACTATAAAATGGTTATTCAAAATCTCTATTTGCAACTGAAAAGAAAAAATTCCAGCTACAATTCTATTACTCTCGTTTTCTTTAGGAGAAGTTATTCTCTAAGGAAATAAATACTTAATTTTTAAGGGGGATAGTATGAAAAAAGTAAAGTTTACTTTTTTGGCTACGATGGTTCTGGCGTTAGTTTTAACTGGCTGTCAGGGGATTTCTGCTCCGGAATTTAAAGAAAGTTCTACGGCTGCAAGAGCTGCTGCTACTGAAAGCTCTAAGCGTGTTGTAGGATACTTTTGTGAATGGGGTATTTATGCTGCTCATGACAGCTATTACGCTACTTCTATTCCGGCGGATAAGTTGACGCATATTAACTATGCTTTTATCGGTTTAAATGAATCAAATCAATCTGTAGAAATTTATGATCCATGGGCATCAACCGACATTGTATATCCTGGTGACAGTTGGGATACAGAGTACAAGGGAAATCTTGGACAACTGCGAAAACTAAAGAAACAATACCCGCACTTAAAAGTATTGATTTCTGTTGGCGGCTGGACAAAAGGTCACGGTTTCCATGCTGCTGCTGCAACAAGTTCAACAAGAGCAAGAGCTGCTTCAAATCTTGTTAAATTTGTTGTTGATTATGGTCTTGACGGTATAGACATTGACTGGGAATATCCTGGAGTTCATAGAAATAAAGACCCTGGTGATGAATATGATAAAGGCTGCCCGGGTGGAATTGAAGATAAGAAAAACTTTACTTATTTCTTAAAAGCTATTCGTGAAGAATTAGATAAACAGGGTGCAAAAGACGGAAAATATTATGAATTGACTGCTGCTATTGGTATTGGATACGACAAAATTGCTGTAACTGAACCAGGAGAATATTCAAAATATTTGGATGCTATTAACTTAATGGCATATGATATGCACGGTGCATTTGAAAGCACTGTAGGACATCAGGCTCCTTTGTATGCAAATCCAAACTGCAAGGTTTATGATGCAGAGATGCAGGAAAAATATAATATAGACTGGTCTGTAAAAAAATTCATTTCAGAAGGTGTTCCTGCAAGTAAGATTGTAATTGGTTTACCATTCTACAGTCGCGGATGGAATAATGTTTCTGGCGGTTATGACTTTGACGGAGACGGAGTTTCAGATGGTATGTTTGGAAAAGGCGGTTCAACATTAGCTGGAAAGTGGGGTGTTGGCGGTCAGAGTCCTTACTTTGCAATGAAGGAACTGGAAAAAACTTCAGGCTGGGTAAAATATCGTGATAACATTACAAAGGCTTGCTGGCTTTACAACAGAAGCAAGAAAGAACTTTATACTTATGATGATGCAGACACAATTAAAATCAAGTGTGACTATATTAACCAGAATAATCTCGGTGGAGCTATGTACTGGGAAATTGACGGAGATGACTGGAAAAACGGTTATGACCTTGTAAACATTATTCATGAATCAGTTTTGAACGGCGTTGTATTTGAAGAAAATCCAGATATTGGAGGAAGTGGAAGCGGCGGAACTCCTGTAGATCCTGAAATTCCAGAAACACCGGTTATTCCAGAAATTCCAGAAACTCCTGCAGCAACCGGAATCCCGGGAACACCAGCAATTGAACAGACAACCTGGAACGGTGAAGCTACCTTTGGAATCAAAATGAATATGTGGTGGGGTAACAATGGCACTCTCGCTGAACTTTATGAAAATGGTGTTTTGATTGATTCAAAAACATTTACTGACAATACTCCATCTGCACAAAGTTATACATTCACACTCTCAAATAAAGCAAATGGAATTTATTCTTATAAAGTAAAGCTTTCAAACTCAAGCGGATCTTCTACTTCTAACACAGTTAAATACACTGTAACAAAAGGAGATGCTGCCGGAGATATTGTTGTTGTTCCTGAAGAACCTGAAATACCGGAAGAGCCTGAAGAACCAGAGACTCCTGAAATTCCAGAAAATCCATCATCAGCAGAATGGGGAACTTATGTAAGCTATACAGCCGGCGATGTTGTTTCATACAAGGGCAGCAGCTATGTTTGTTTAGTAACACATGTTTCATATTCAGACACCTGGAATCCAAAAGACGCTCCAACACTCTGGTCTAAAAAATAATGTAGAGTGAAGTTGTGCGGTGGTTGAGTAGCGTAGCGTATCGAAACCACCCTGAAAGGATAAAACATAGGGGGTAGTTTCGACTAAGCTCAACCACCCCCTGATTATTTGCTGTGAAAGGTTATTGGGTTTAATTTTAAATTGTGGTGGTTGAGCCTGTCGAAACCACCTAATATACTCAGTAACCTTTGAGTCCATGCTTTTATTAAGAGGAAATAATGAAAAAAATTTCTAAAATAATCACAGGTTTAATTTTGGGCCTGGGATTAATTTTTTCTGGTTGTAACAATCAGTTTACAAACGCAGAATTTGAATCAACAGTTTCAGCCCGATCAGCAGTTTCAGGCTGGAGTATTGGAACTTCATACAAAATAGGTGACACAGTTTCTTATAATGGAAAAGTTTATGAGTGTTTACTTGCTCATACTGCAATCACAGGCTGGTACCCTGATGTTGTTCCTGCCCTGTGGAAATATGTTTCAGCTGATACTTCAGGTACAAATACTGAAAATCCAACAGACGATCCTGTAGTTCCTCCAGAAAATAATGAGGATCCTTCTACAGGAGAAGATGAACCAGTTACAGTTCCTGGCCTTCCGACACACATTCTTACCGGATACTGGCAGAATTTTAACAATGGTGCAAAAGTTCTTCGCATAAGTGAAGTACCGGCAGAATATAATTTGATCGTAGTTTCTTTCGCAGACGCAACTGAAAAAACCGGAGAAGTTACCTTCAATTTAGACGGCTCGCTTGGATTCGATGAAACAGTATTTATAGCAGATATTAAAACTGTTCAAAAGCGTGGTCAGCACGTTATTATTTCTGTAGGTGGAGAAAAAGGTAATGTTACAATTGCTTCTTCTTCTGATGCAAAACGATTCTCTGATTCAGTAAAAGCTTTAATGAAGAAATACGGCTTTGAAGGAGTTGATATTGATTTAGAGCACGGTCTTAATTCTAAATACATTGCAGAAGCATTACGCGCTTTACCAAAAGGTTCTATCATCACCTTTGCACCACAGACTATAGATATGCAGAACACAGGCACTGAGTATTTTAAACTTGCTCTTGCCATAAAAGATATTCTTACTGTAAACAACACTCAGTACTATAACTCTGGTTCAATGCTCGGCTACGACGGAAATATCTATTCTCAGGGAAGTTATAAATTCTTAACCGAGCTTGCAAAGATTCAGTTAAAGAATGGCCTTAGAGCTGATCAGGTAGGAATTGGTGTTCCTGCAAGCGTAAAAGGTGCAAGTTCTGGCTATGTAGATCCTTCTGTAGTAATTCAGGCTCTTGATACTTTATACAAAGACTACCCAACTATCCGCGGTGCAATGACCTGGTCTATAAACTGGGACGCTTCCAACAACTGGAACTTCTCTAAAAAAGTTGGTGCAAAATTAAAAGCAATGAATGAAGCTTCTGGCAGTACAGTAATTGAAACTCCTATAGATGATCCAGTGATTCCAACCGATGACCCTGTAATTCCAACAGATGACCCAGTAATTCCAACAGATGATCCTGTAACTCCAATTGAAAATCCGGAAACTCCAGAAGCTGGTGAAACTGTTAAAGCAACAGGAATCCCGGGAACTCCTGCAATAGAGCAGTCAAAGTGGAACGGAGACGCAACCTTCGGCATTAAAATGAATATGTGGTGGGGCAACAATGGAACCCTTGCAAAGCTTTATGAAAACGGAAAAGAAATTCAGTCAACAGCTTTAACTGACAATTCGCCAAATGCACAAAGCTATGTATTCAATTTAACAGACAAACCAAACGGAACTTATGCTTATGTAGTAAAACTGACAAATAAGTTTGGAACCGTTACATCGAATACTGTTAATTACACAGTAACACAGGGAACAGCATCTACACAGACTCCAAGTGGAACCACAGAAGATCCTGTTGTAATTCCTGAAGACCCTGTAGTAATCCCGGAAGACCCTGTTGTAATTGATGAGCCTGGAGAAGTTGTAATCAATACATCACTTCCAAAGCGCATTATGAGCGGATACTGGCACACCTGGAATGCTGGCGTTCCATACATCAGACTTAAGGATGTAGACCCTGCGTGGGATGTAATCAATGTTTCATTTGCTGTTCCTGTTCAACCTGGCAGCGGAGATGGAAAAATGATGTTTGAAGTAGTTGATGATGATGCTACATTTATTTCTGATATTAAAACACTTCAGGCAAAAGGCAAAAAAATTGTTCTTTCTATTGGTGGATATGAGGGATATTTCTATCTTGAAAATTCTAACAGTGTAAAAACATTTGTTAACGACATCAAAGGCTTTATCGACAAGTACGGATTCGACGGAATTGATATTGACCTCGAACAAAGCTCAGTTTCAATGAACAGCGGTGCAGACCCTGATTTCGCTCATCCAAAGACTCCTCGCATTGTAAATATGATAAATGCAATCAGACAGATTTGCGATTCATACGATGACGACTTCATTCTTTCATGGGCACCGGAAACTTTCTACATGCAGCTGGGACACACATATTACGGTGGTATAAACAGCTATGTAGATTCAAGAGCCGGCGGATACCTCGCAATGATTTACGCATTACGCGACAAGACAACTTATGTGCAGACTCAATTGTATAATTCTTCATCAATTCAGGGAAATGACGGTAAGTGGTATACAATGGGAACAGAAGAAGGCATTGTTGAAATGTGTAAAATGCTTATGGATGGTTTCTATTTGAACGGCGGAACAACATACTTCTGGCCGGGACTCAGACCTGATCAAGTTGTAATTGCAGTTCCTTCTTCAAGCAGTGCAGCTGGTTCCGGACAGATTTCAAATTCCGGCTTGCAGAATGCATTTAAGAAACTCGAAAAAGATTATCCTGGTATCCGTGGATTTATGGCATGGTCTATAAACTGGGACGCTTATCAGAATAATAACAGCTTTGTAAGAGAGAACAGAAGCTTCTTGAACAAGTACTAGTTTAAATGTATTTTTGGGGGAACGACAATCACTACCTGCGAAGCGTGGTTTTCTTTCCCCCAAGCCCCTAATCTTTCCCGCACGCTTTAAAAATTTTTTTTCTGTCAGAATCTGTTCTGTATAGATGTCGAACTAAATTTTGCATGACGAACAATCTGTCACCTTGAACTTGTATTTTATTAGGGCATCCTTTATTTTATTTAAATTAAAGTATAACGAACGGCAGCTTTTTGTGGTGCATCATACTAAGGGAAAGAAATGAAAAAAGACAAGAAAAAAAGTATTTATGCATTAATTGTGTTAAGCTTATTATCATTAATGAGTATAAGTTGTAATAACTTATATAAGAATGATTTGATTAATGATGGTAATAAAAAAAATAGCGAACAAAAAATTTGTATTGAAGATCCTCAAATAATCTTGGGTGAGAAAATTGAAAATCCATTTTCATTAAAAAGTTTAATGCATCACGAAATGCAACAGGAAGGGAAGTTGTTGAAGCAAATGCATATTATTTTAAAGCATATCCTTCAGATGCAACAAAATTGAATTATCTTCTTAATAATTATCCAGAAGCCAGTACAATACCTCTAGATCGGGATATTATTAGTGGTGGTGATCCTTATTATGGAAAAGAAGACGATGTTAAAAACTTCAAAATGGAATATTATCTTGCAGGTCCGTTAGACAAGTACAAAGACATTTCAAAAAAAATGGAAACAGAAATTCTTGATGAAATGTATGTTAAGAATATTGAAGAAGAATTTGAAAATTTTGTTTTTGAGGGAAACCAAGAAAATAATAACTCTGCACGATGGATTAAATATGTGACTCCAAAAGGTAGGATAACAATATATGATCCAATCACAAAAACATATATTCCTTCAGGTTCTGTTCGTATTTGTATTTATAATTTTGCACATGGTGTTATATTAACAACAAATTCTGACGGAACATTTAGTAGTCCACTTAAATTTGAAAAAGGTTGGTGGGGTACTCCTAAAATCAAAATTTATTTTGAAAATGATTATTGTAATTTAAAGAGTATGGGATCGATGTTTATTCTTACAGATTATTATGAAGGAGGTTCTATAAATTGGGATAATTTTGAAAAAATAAATATCCAGATTAAAGATAAAAAAGCTGTAAACGGAATTAATATCACTCGTATTACAGAAGGTATGACTAAGGCAAAATTCATTGATTTTGTAAAACCAAAATTAAATATGTGGTACATTAATTCTAAAGATTCTATACAAACTGCTTTTACATCTTTGTTAGGTTTAGGCTGTAATACAGGTTTTGCAACACCTGCATATGCATATGATGTAATTAAAAGTTATACTAATGATTTTTTAGGTGTGAGCGTGGCAACATTGGTTGCATTATTAGATCCCTTATTAACATTTGCTGCTCCTGATTTTGTTTTTATAAATTGGCCTGATTGTTCAACAATGGATGGTTTTTCTGAATCATGTGGTGTTGTAATTCATGAATTATGTCATTTAAAGCATTATCAAATGATCGGTAAAAATAATAATAAAGGCGCAGCCTGGTCATCATGGAATAAAGTCTGTCGTTATTATAGTTCAAATCCGAATAATCCAAATAGAGGTGATGAAGGCCTTTCTTCTGCAATAGAATCTTTTGCAACATTTTATGGCACAATATATAATTATGAATTAAATGAATATTTTAGAAATCAATCAGGATATCCTGGTAATTATTTAAATATGGCTTTTAAAACTCAATACCAGAAAGATCTGCAATATGTTGAAAATTATTTGACAACAGGACTATTATCACCATCAGACGCAATGCGTAAAACCTATAATACAAAGGTTATTAATATTACAGATGATCAGGTAAGGGAAAAGTTTTATTCTCTTGATAAAGCAAATTACATAATGGCTTGTCTGTATTCTGGACATACTGGTAATTATTCTTCTAATACAGCAGGTCGTCTTATGAATGTTTTATATAACAATGGAATTGAAGAATCAAAGATTACGGAGGCCTTTTATAAAGAAGGAAGTAATTCTGGTTTCTTTTGTATCGCCAGCGATGAAGAATGGATTGATTATATGATTGATAATGAATATCTTTCAAAAGATGATTTTAATAATAAGTTTAGATATGAAGGATATAAAATGAAATATAAAGATCCTGTTGGAAGCAAACTTAAGAATAGTAGTAAAACGAAATATTGTTTAAGTAATAAGGATAAAAATTATTACTATTTTACAGATCCTTTTTCTTTAATGATTTATTCGACATCAAGAAGTAAAACTTCCAATCAATTTGTTTATGGAGAACGCAATTAAATGAATTTAAAAATATTTAATATTCTAATAATTTTTGCTGCTTTTACTTTTAACAGCTGTCCAATGTTTTCTGATTATAAGGTTGATGGAGAAATAAATGTAAAAAGTTATTGGATTGATAGTTTAAATAAAATTCCAGATTATGAATTAATAAATAATGACGCTGGAAATAATTATTATGTAATTGAGATTGAATACCTTATAACCAATTATGAAGTTGAATTTGGACGAAAGCTGGAAGATTATTTGTGTGAAATAAGTTTAGAATTTCCACCTTATATATTTAAGAAAAAAGTGGGTTTTAAAAAGAATAATAAAGGTGAGTATGTACTAAAGCTAAATATGGTAACATCTATTGCAGATGAAAATATGTATACTACATTTTTTCATAATTATTATTCAGTAGAGATATATGATATTACTACATTTAACTTTGGAAATAAAAAGTATATATTTCCGGTAGATGAATATTCAGATGAAAATAAGTTTAGATTTACTTACCCAGACGGTACAACCCCAGATGACTGGATAGTTTTTGATAGTGAATTGTAATAGATAAGTAATAATGAATTAAATCTGTTCTATTAATGTAGCAGGTCGACTTATGAATGTTTTATATAATAATGGAATTGAAGAATCTAATTCACTTTTTGAATGCAGGTAAAACTATGAAAATCAGATTATTGTTTTTAAATTTATGTCTCTTAATTTTATTTATTTTTAATAGCTGTACAATGTTTGCAAGATATAGTGTTGATGGTGAATGTACAGTCACTACAAAGTGGGTTGAAAATCCAGAAGGTTATTCTGATTATGATGATTTTATGATTAATGAGGGGAAAAATTATCTGGCTATAGATATAATCTATGAAACTACAGAATACAGCGTTTCCACAGGATCAAAACTTGAAGATTTTAACTGTAGAATTAAAATGCTTCTGCCCTATGGAGAATATGAAAAAGAAGCCAAATTCCAAAAGGATAAAAATGGTAATTATTTTATATCTTTTAGGGTTATTACTTCAATTAGAGACAGCGATATGTATAACCCGAAATTTTCTGGACAGTATTCTTTTTACATATATGATGTCTCAATGATGAATATGAATCAACCATATCAGATATATCCTGAAAGACCATTTAGGGAATATATTCAATTTACTTACCCTGACGGCTCAACCCCAGAAGACTATATAGAGGAGCAATAATTATTTCAGCTTTCTGCTTTTCTTCGCGCTACAACATTTTTGAGTCTCTATTGAAATCGCAAGAGTCTTCGGTTTCTGAGCGTAGTCGAAGGGATCGAAACCACCCCACATTCTTTTTATCAAATAAATAAAATCCATTATTCCAATTTGAAGCAATTTATAGTATAGTAAATGCGACGTGCAGGTAACTAAGCGTTAAGGAAAGAATGGATGAATAAAATATTAGAAAAAAGACAGCTGTCTGAGAATGTCTTTTATATGAAATTTGATGCTCCAGACATCGCTAAAAATCGTAAGGCTGGTCAATTTTTAATCGTTCAGGTTGATCAGGATTTATCTGAACGCATTCCACTTACAATTGCAGATGCTAATGCCGAAGAAGGCTGGGTTGCAATTGCTTTTCAACCAGTTGGTGCTTCAACTTATAAACTTTCATTGCTTAATGAAGGTGACTATTTAGGCGGAGTTTTAGGACCTTTAGGAACTCCAAGTACAATTAGAAAATATGACAGACCTGTAGTTTGTGTAGGCGGCGGTTTTGGAACAGCTCCTCTTTATCCAATTGTTCAGGCATTAAAAGAAGCAGGAAATAAAGTAATCTTAATCGAAGGAGCCCGCACTAAAGATTTACTTATTTTCGTTGACGAAATGAAAGCAGTTTGCGATGAAGTAATTATCTGTACAGATGACGGTACTGCAGGAGAGAAATGCGTTACAACAGTTCCTCTTGAGCGCCTGTGCCAGAGTGATGTTCCTCCTGCAGAAGTAATTGCAATTGGCCCTCCAATCATGATGAAGTTCTGCGCTTTAACTACACAAAAATATAACATCCCTACAACAGTTTCATTAAATACAATTATGATTGACGGAACCGGTATGTGCGGTGGTTGTCGTGTTTCAGTTGGCGGTGAAACAAAATTTGTTTGTGTTGATGGTCCAGATTTTGACGCTCATAAAGTTGACTGGAACAATATGATGATGCGTATGAAATCCTTCAAAGATTTAGAAACAGAAGCTTATCATAAGTGTAAAATGGAAGCAGAAGCTGAAAAACTTGCAAAGTAATAAGGGGATTATGAGAAAAGCCCACGGTCATTGAGCTTGTCGAAATGACCATTATTGTTGGAGTAAAATGTCGGCTTATATGTATATTTTGAAGTGCAGTGATAATTCTTATTATGTTGGAAGCACTAAGGATTTACAATTGAGATTTGAACAACATTCTAATGGAATGGGATCTGAATATACAAAACGGCGTTTACCAGTTGAACTTGTGTATTATGAAGAATGCTTAAGTATAAAAGAGGCATTTCTTAGAGAAAAACAGGTTCAAGGTTGGAGTAGAAAAAAAAGAGAGGCTTTGATAAATGGTGATTATAAAAATTTACCTGAATTAGCAAAGTCTAAAAATAACATGGTGGTTTCGACAGGCTCAACCACCGGGGAGTAAATTATGTCAGACGCAGTAAAAATATTAGATGAATTAAAAGCAAAAGGCGAACTTACAAATAAAGACCGCATGGCTATTCCACAGCAGGAAATGCCAACCCGCGAGCCATTAGTTCGTGCCCGCCAGATGGATGAAGTTGCTCTGGGTTATACAAAAGAACAGGCAATTGTAGAAGCAAACCGCTGTCTTCAGTGTAAAAATCAGCCTTGTGTTTCAGGCTGTCCTGTAAATGTACGCATTCCTGATTTTATCGCAGAAGTTGCAAAGGGTGAATTCAAGAAAGCTGTTGATGTAATCAAGACAACAAATCTTTTGCCTGCAATCTGTGGTCGTGTTTGTCCTCAGGAAAAGCAGTGCCAGGCTCAGTGTACTGTAGGAAAAGTTTACAAGGATGCAGAAAAGTCTGTATGCATAGGACGTCTCGAGCGCTTTGTTGCTGATTATGAAAGAGAAAATGATTTAACAACACAAATGCAGATAGCTCCTTCTACAGGAAAGAAAGTTGCAATCGTAGGTTCAGGTCCTGCAGGATTAACAGTTGCAGCAGATTGTAGAAGAGCAGGTCACGATGTAACAGTATTCGAAGCCTTCCATAAAGCTGGTGGCGTTATGGTTTACGGTATCCCTGAATTCCGTTTACCAAAATCAATTGTTCAGAATGAAGTTAAAAACCTTGAAAAAATGGGCGTTAAGTTTGAGTACAATACACTTGTAGGCCGCACTTCAACTGTTCAGCAGATTCTTACAGAAAAAGGATTTGATGCTGCCTTTATAGGAACTGGTGCAGGTCTTCCAAAATTCTTTGGCATTCCTGGTGAAAACTATATTGGTGTATTCAGTGCAAACGAATATTTGACACGCGCAAATTTAATGAAAGCATATAAAGAAGATGCAGCAACACCATTCTATCACGCAAAGACAGTTGTAGTTTGTGGCGGTGGAAACGTTGCAATGGATGCAGCCCGTATGGCACTAAGACTTGGCGCTGAAAAAGTGTATGTTGTTTACAGACGTACAAGAGCCGAAATGCCAGCCCGCCGCGAAGAAGTTGCACACGCTGAGGAAGAAGGAGTTGAGTTTAGATTCCTTGAAAACCCTGTTGAAATCCTGGGCGATGCAGAAACCGGAAAAGTAACTGCAATTAAAGCTTTAAGCTATGAACTCGGTGAACCAGATGCAAGTGGAAGAAGAAAGCCTGTAGAAATCAAGGGAAGCGAACATGATATTCCTTGTGATGCAGTAATTGTTGCACTTGGAAATAATTCAAACCCTCTTATTTCACAGACAACTCCAGAAATAAATGTAGATACAAAAGGTCACATTTTAGTTGATGAAAAACAGTCCACAAGTATGACAAAAGTTTGGGCTGGTGGAGATATTGTTCTTGGTGCCGCAACAGTTATCCTTGCCATGGGTGAAGGAAGAAAAGCTGCACAAAGTATAAATGAATACCTTGCTAAGTAAAAGTTTTTTGTAAAAGCTAAAAATAGTATGTTGAACCGAGCCTCAGAAATGGGGTTCGGTTTTTTTATGCTGATAAAATTCAGGGTGCTACGGGGCTGTCGAAGGAAATAAACTTGCCCCGTTAGAAAGGGTAGGGCGCAACGAAGTGCGACCGCAGGGAAAGGCTTTTCCCTTCCCCAAAAAAAACTATTCTGTAATCGAATAAGAATCAACAATGCTGTCGAAATATTTCTGATGCTTCTGGTAAACTGAATCAAACACTGTAAGGTTAAACATTGCCCAGGTTGTGTCAGAAATTCTTTTGAGCACTTTAATGTCGCGCGTTACATTTTTTGTTTCCGGCTGAAAATAAATGTTTGTAAGGTTTATAGTGTTTTCGGTGCATTCAAATTTTCTGTAATTATATAATGCATAAGAAAGATTTGTACTTTGCGAGAACTTTCTTTCCAGAAAAACTTTTTGTGTGTCAAAGGAAATGTCCTCTGGGAAAGTTGAATCTGTTAAAGTAATAAGAGCTGCATTACCTAAGAAGAAGAGGTTATCCAGACTTTGTGCCCAGCCGGAATCTAAAGTAACTTTCTGCGAATTGTAAGTGTATTCGCTTGAGCTTTTAGATTTCTTCAGTTTGAACTTTCTCTTAGCGTCTTTAGGAAGTGCCTTTATGCTTTTTTCATCTGTTAAGCCGTTCACTCCTTTAAACTGTGCAAAACTCTGGTCATCAGAAGAAACAAGCTGTCCCATTGTGAAAAGTGAAAACAAAATGTTTCCATCTACACTCTGAATTGATTCCAGGTTAAACAAAGGAATGCACTGATTAAATTTAATCCTTACATTGCCATAAAACTGCGGAAAGTTTTCTTCGCTTACATAAGAACCTTTTGCAAAGCCTTCAATCTTTTTTCTGCGTGAAGTAAATTCGTAAAACATATCGTGCAGGTAATTTACAATATTTGCATCCTCTAAAACTTTTGCACCTACAATTTTTTCACCGGTAAAGTCCAGCGTTTCACTTTCAGGATTAATTGTAATGTAGATAGAAATGTCTTTTTCGTTTGCTTCATTGTAAAAGCGTGCAGCGTATGTCTGGGGATTGTAATAAATAAAACCAACTAAAGATGGAGTATCCATAGAAGTATCAAGGTAATAAACATATTCACCAGAAGTATCTTCTATTACGGAAGAAATTCCCGGCAAGGCAAAAATTGAAGATACACACAAAATCATTAAAACTGTAAAAATAAACTTTTTCATATACTTCTATAGATTCCTTATTTTAGTTTTGATTTAATTTATCCATTTCTGTTTTAACATAATCACACACTTTAGCAAAAACTTCTTCCTGGCTTACCAGCATTGGTTCACTTTCAGAGCGGATTTTAATTTCAAGATTCGGAAGATTTTTCTCGCCAACAGTAATTCTTACAGGGAAGCCCATCAAATCGGCATCGTTAAATTTAACGCCAGGTCTTTCGTTTCTGTCGTCCAGAAGAACTTCAATTCCTGCCTGTGTAAATTTCTCGTATAATGAATCACTGATTTCTTTCATTACGCCGTCATATTTAATAGGAACAATTACAACCTGGAAAGGAGCAACTGACATTGGCCAGATAACGCCCTTGTCATCGTGGTAACATTCAATTATAGAAGCAAGCACGCGGTCAACACCAATTCCGTAGCAGCCCATTGTAGGAACTGCAGCTTTTCCGTTTTCGTCTAAGTATGTAACGCCCATGCTTTCTGTATATTTTTTACCAAGCTTAAAGATGTGTCCTAATTCGTTTCCTTTTGTTGTATAGTATTCACCGTCACAATCAGGGCAGCAGCATTTATTGCCGGCCTTAACAGTGCGGACATCAGCATTTTTCCATGCAGTATAATCGCGGGTGCATTCAACATGCTTTATATGGAAACCTTCTTTACCAGCTCCTGCAAAAGAATCGTGCATATTGTTTACGCTCAAATCCTGCACAATAGGGCAGTTAACATTTAAAGGGCCTACAAAGCCGTGTGGGGCACCGCTGATTGCCAGAACTTCTTCATCATCAGCTAAAACTACTTCGCTTGCTTTTAAAAGGCCTGCAAGCTTTGCTTCGTTTACATCAAGGTCTCCGCGAATTAAAACGCAAACATAAGAAACCGGATAGAATTCAAAACCGTCTTCCTGTACCCTCTTTAAGTTTTCACTTCCTTTAGTGCCGGTTAAATCCAGAGTTGAATTTATTACCCTGTAAATTAAAGCCTTAATAAATCGCTTAGAAGTTGTGTTAAAGAATTTCTCCATATCCTCTATGCTGAACACATTTGGGGTTGCAACTTCTTCTACAGGCAAATCTGTCTTAACCTGTTCTTTTCCGTTATCATCAGTTGGAACATCAGCCTTGCAAGAAGCTTTTTCAACATTCGCAGCGTATCCGCATTTAGGGCACAAAATTAAGGTATCGTCACCAATCGGACTTTCTACCATAAATTCTTCTGAGCCAGAGCCGCCCATAGCACCAGTGTCTGCCTTAACAGGAATAACCTTTAGGCCGAGTCGCTTGAAAATCTTGTGGTAAGCCTTTGCATATCCCTGATAGCTTTCATCCAGGCTTTCGTCGTTTGCATTAAGTGTGTAGCCGTCCATCATATTAAATTCACGGCCGCGCATAACGCCATATCGTGGACGAATTTCATCGCGGTATTTTGTATTAATCTGATACATATTAATCGGGAGCTGTTTATAAGAAGTAAGACCTGCCCTACAGATTGCTGTATAAGCTTCCTCTGCAGTAGGAGAAACAACCATATCCTGTTCGCCTCTGTTCTTTGCCTTAAGCATTTGAGGTCCCATAGTTTCCCATCTGCCGCTTTCTTTCCAAATATCACCCGGAACAATTACAGTGGGTTTAAATTCCATAGCACCACTTTTATTAAGTTCATCCTTAATAATGCTTTCTACTTTACGATATGCTTTTAAACCGATTGGCATATAAGTATAGAGTCCGTTACCAAGTTTACGGATAAAATCTGCTCTCATCATTAACTGATGGCTGGCGATAATAGCTTCAGAAGGAGCTTCACGCAATGTCCTAAAAGGAATTTTAGATGCTTTCATAATGTGCATATTCTAGTGTTTTTTTTAATTGATTACAACTTCACTTTTGGGGGAACGACAACCACTACTTGCGAAGCGTGGTTTTCTTTCCCCCAAGCCCCTAATCTTTCTCGCACGCTTTAAATGTAAATGGTGATGCAATAAGTTAATGCAAAAATATGTGGTGATTATGACTGACAAAAATTTTGTAGCGCAAAGAATGCGTTGGGGTGGTTGAGCAGCGCAAGCGTATCGAAACTACCTGATATGGTACAAATAGTTATGGTGAAACACGTGGTGGAGGGCTTTGCCCCGAATTGGCTCAATCACAACGTTACTTGAGTTTCAGGATGCGCTGATTTTTTGAGCCGCGGAACTGGAGGGTGATGTCTTTTAATTCCTGAATGAAAGGGCCGTCAACTAAAACATCAATGTAAGAGAGCATTTCATCTGTTACGTCAAAATGCTGCTTTCCGTTTTCTGGCTTTAAGTCGTGGTCGTAAACATAGCCTGAATAGCACCAGATTGTTTTGTTAGGATAAGTTTCTTTTACTTTTTTCAAAAATTTAACTAAAACTCTTTGATTTTCTTCTTCGAAAGGTTCGCCGCCCAAAACTGTCAGTCCGCTAATAAAATCTTTAGATAAGGCCTGTATTATTTCTTTTTCTGTTTCCTGAGTGAATTCTTTACCAAAACAGAAATCCCAGGTTTTAGCATTAAAGCAACCCGGGCAGTGTATGCGGCATCCGCTTACAAACAGTGAGACTCTTACGCCTTCACCGTCTGCAATATCAAATTTTTTTATTTCACCGTAATACATAGACTATTACAAGTGTAAAACTCTTTCCTGAATCTCTTGTGTTCTACCCTGGTTCCAGTATTGGGTTCCAATGTATCCACAGGTTCTTCTTGCAACATTCATTGTATTTTGGTCTCTGTTATGGCAGTTTGGACATTCCCAGATGAGCTTTTTGTCCTGATCTTCCATAATCTGAATTTCACCAGTGTATCCGCATTTCTGACAGTAATCGCTCTTTGTATTTAATTCAGCATACATGATGTTGTTGTAGATGTGTTTCAGTAAAGCCATTACTGCAGGAATATTGTTTTCCATGTGTGGAACTTCTACATAACTTACTGCTCCACCAGGGCTTAATTCCTGGAACTGAGATTCAAATGTAAGCTTTGTAAATGCATCGATTTTTTCAGTAACATTTACATGGTAGCTGTTTGTGATGTAGTTTTTATCAGTTACGCCTTCAATGATTCCGAATCTCTTTTTAAGGCATTTTGCAAATTTATATGTTGTACTTTCAAGAGGTGTTCCATAAACTGAATAATCAATATGTTCTGCCTCTTTCCATTTTTTACATGCATCGTTAAGAGCCTGCATTACCTGCAGTGCAAAAGGTTTTGCTTCTGGATCTGTGTGGCTCTTTCCTGTCATATAGCGTACACATTCACAAAGACCAGCGTATCCTAAAGAAATTGTAGAATAGCCGTTGAAAAGAAGTTCATCTATAACAGCTCCCTTTGGAAGACGTGCAATAGCGCCATTCTGCCATAGGATTGGTGCAACATCAGACTTTGTACCAAGCAATCTCTTGTGTCGGCACTGTAAAGCTCTGTGACAAAGTTCAAGTCTTTCTTTCATGATGTCCCAGAATTTGTTCATATCGCCGTCAGAAGAGCATGCAATATCAACTAAGTTTAATGTAACAACACCCTGGTTAAAGCGGCCATAATACTTTGGTGTACCGTCTTTTGTGATGTATGGAGTAAGGAATGAGCGGCAACCCATGCAAGGATAGCAGTTACCGTTTCCGTTTTTATCTATCTTGAGTTCAAGCATTTTCTTTTCAGAAATATAGTCTGGAACCATTCTGCGTGCTGTACATTTTGCAGCCATTTCTGAAAGGTAATAATATTTTGAACCCGGCTCAACATTATCCGGCTCTAATACATAAATAAGTTTTGGGAAAGCAGGAGTAATCCATGCGCCTTTTTCATTTTTAACGCCCTGATGTCTCTGCTTTAATACTTCTTCTATGATGAGTGCAAGGTCAGTTTTTTCCTGTTCGTTTCTAGCTTCATTCAAGTACATGAATACAGTAACAAATGGAGCCTGACCGTTTGTAGTCATAAGTGTAATAACCTGATACTGAATAGTCTGAACACCGCGTTTGATTTCGTCTTTAACTCTCTGTTCAACCATATAGTTAAACTGTTCTTCGTTTACTTCGATTTTTGTAGCGGCAATTGTTTCTTCAAGTTCTTTCTTGATTTTCTGGCGGCTTACATCAACAAACGGAGCTAAGTGTGCAAGAGTAATACTTTGTCCGCCGTACTGGCAGCTTGCTACCTGTGCAATAATCTGTGTTGCAATGTTACATGCTGTACTGAATGAATGTGGTCTGTCGATTTTTGTTCCGCTGATAACTGTTCCGTTCTGAAGCATATCTTCGAGGTTTACTAAATCGCAGTTATGCATGTGCTGGGCAAAATAATCTGCATCGTGGAAATGGATAATGCCTGCTTCGTGTGCCTGTTGAATATCTGGATCTAGGAGGAAGCGGCGTGTTATATCTTTACTGACTTCGCCAGCCATATAGTCACGCTGAACAGATACAACAGTTGGATTCTTGTTGGAATTTTCCTGCTTTACCTCTTCATTGTTTTCTTCCAGGAGACTAAGAATCTGCTTGTCTGTGGTGTTTTCTTTACGCATAAGCTCGTGACGGTAGCGATATGTAATGTACAGTTTCGCAACATCAAAAGCATTGTTCTGCATAATTCCAGTTTCAACTAGATCCTGAATATTTTCAACATTAAGGGCATGACCTTCTTTGTGACACTCAATTTCAATATCGTCAACAATGGATTCAATTTGTTCATCAGTAAGCCGTTTCTTTTCGTCAACCCGAACATTGGCTTTTTTAATTGCTGTTGCAATCTTTTCTCTGTCAAACAATACTTCTGCACCGTTGCGTTTAATGATTTTCATGCCACTTTTCCCCTTTATAACTTTTTGTAATAGCGCCGTCCACCCAAGACAATCTATCACTTTTTTAGATAAACACTATATCTAGTGTTTGAACGTCCCGTATTATACTACCTCTAGTGTCTAAAGTCAATGAAAGTTTTTTAAGCATATAATGTTAAAAATACTTTTATTTATAAGAAAAACTCTATTTTTTAGGATACAGATGCACAAATTTTTTTTTCAGTTAGAAAGTATCTAACTTTACATTGAATTTATGGATACACATTTAAGGTTTTCAGAAAAAAAATTTCTAATTTCTCCACTGCTGCAGCAGAAATAACTTTCGTGAAGGTGAAACTTGCGGTAAAATAGGTATATAAAATCTGTAAAAAACAGGCATATTTGTTTACATAAGTTTATAAAACTCGTATAATGGATTACAGATTTACCAACTTTGTCATTTTAAATTGATAGAAATATACGGTTATAGAAAATAGGAGAAAAAAATGAGTAAGAAGAACGCAAAACCCTTGCCTTGGGGATTTTTAGACGCTTACAGAGGCACTAAATTTAATGGAGAATGGCCGACACTGCCTGAAATGTTTGAAATTACTGTAGAACGCTATGGAAAACGAGCATGTTTTACCGATTTTGAAGGACCTGGTGGAAGCAAAAATACACTTACATACGATGAGGCTTATCAGAAAATCATAAACCTTGCAAAGTGGATGAATGAAAATGGTGTTAAAAAAGGATGTCATGTTGCTGTAAGCGGTAAAAATTCCCCTGAATGGGCAATTGTGTACCTTGCTGCTTTATTTGCAGGAGCTACAATTACACCTCTTGATTACGGTTTACACGAAAGCGAACTCGATAATCTTTTAAATACTGCAGAACCGGTTTTATTCTTTGTTGATTCAGAAAAATATGAGTATTTTGCAGGCAAGAAAAATAAATATAAGGTATATTCGCTCAGTCCAAAATTTGCAGAGACTTATGTTTATAATTTAGTCGCAAGTGACAAAGCAGTTCTTAATGAAGATAAAGTTACTGAAGATGATGTAGCAGCAATTCTCTTTACTTCAGGAACAACCGGTACTCCAAAGGGTGTAATGCTTACTCACAAAAATTTAGTCAGCGACTGTTATATTGCACAGAATCACATGGATATTTTCCACACAGATGTATTCTATGCTCTGCTTCCAATTCACCACGCATACACAATGCTTGCTGTATTTATAGAAACAATTTCTCAGGGTGCAGAAGTTGTATTCGGAAAAACAATGGCTGTTTCAAAAATGCTCAAAGAACTTCGTGAAGGAAAAATCACAATGCTTTTGGGAGTTCCTTTACTTTTCAACAAGCTTCTTGAAGGCATTATGAAAGGCATTAGGGCAAAAGGAATTCTTGTATACGGCTTAATCAGATTCCTTATGGGCATTTCATATTTTATGAAGAAGGTATTTAAAGTTAATGTAGGAAAGAAAATGTTCAAGGCAATTCTGGACAAGGCAAGCATTGGTTCTTTGCGCGTTGCAATTTGTGGTGGCGGTCCTCTTGCTTCTTCTGTTTTCAAAAAGTACCAGGAATTTGGTTTAGACTTTGTACAGGGATACGGACTTACAGAAACTTCTCCTATTATTGCACTTAATCCGATTGAACACTTTAAGATTGAAAGTGTTGGTGCTTTCTTTGAAGGTTACATGGATATGCGAATTGCTGACCCTGATGAAGACGAAGTTGGTGAAGTTCAGGTTAAAGGCCCGATGGTTATGAAAGGCTATTACAATATGCCGGAAGAAACTGCAAAGGTTTTCACTGAAGACGGCTGGTTTAAAACCGGTGACCTTGGAAGAATGGACAGTGAAGGCTATTTGATTCTTTGCGGCCGCGCTAAAAATATGATTGTTACTGAAGGCGGAAAGAATGTTTATCCTGAAGAAATTGAAAATGCTTTCCAGCTTGTAAATGAAATTGAACAGATTACTGTAACAGGATTCATTGAAGATAAAGCAAAGAAATCTGAAAAGATAGAAGCATTGATTTATCCTTCAGACTATGCATATCAGAAAGTTTCTGGCACAAGAGGAAATGCTACTGATGATGCAAAAGTAAAGGAATTGGTTGCAAATGAAGTTGAAAAGATAAACAAGAAACAGGCTTCATATGCTAAGATTGCAAAAATTACAATTCTTGAAAAGCCGCTTGAAATGACAACAACTAAGAAAGTAAAGCGAGTATATAACAAGTAGTTCTTATAATCCAATAAAACAAACTTTTGGCAGACTGAAAGTGATTTATTTCATTTTTGGTCTGCCTTTTTTTTACCAGAATTCCAGATCCTTTTCTTCAATGATGTTTTTACCGCGGGAGTTTTCGCAGGCACGCGCTATGCAATTCTTTAACTGCCTGATGTTTCCCGGCCATGAAAAACTTTTTAATGCTTCAATTGCTTTATCTGAAATGGGTTTTTCTTCGTCAGGAAGATATTCTTTTATGAATTTATAGGAGAGCTCCAGAATGTCTTCACTGTGTTTTCTAAGCGGCGGGATGTTTATGACCACAACACTGATTCTGTAATACAGCTCGCTTCTGAATTTATTTTCTTTCACCAGATTAACGATATCCTTGTTTGTCGCAAAAATCATTCTGGCTTCACACAAAATTTCTTTTTCACTCAAGATGCGGGTAAAGTGTTTGGTATCTAGAATTCCCAAAAGCTTCGACTGGAGATCAAGCGGAAGTTCAGCAAGTTCATCTAAAAACAAGGTGCCCTTACCGACTGATTCAAACAGGCCTGCAGTTTCCTGTGCGTCTGTGTAAGCGCCTTTTGTGACCCCGAATAAAATGCTTTCGATAAGGTTGGCATTCAATTCAGCAACATTTTTATTCTTGAACGGGAAGTCTTTTCTGGAGGAGAGCTTATGAATTAATTCTGCCGTGTAATCTTTACCGCTTCCAGTTTCACCCAAAAGAAGGACGGGTAAATCGTTTTGAGAGCTTTTATAAACTTTTTGCAGGAATGATTCATATTCATTTGATTTGTATGAAAGTTTTTTAGGGTAGGTAATTCTTTGTGAAAAATACAGCTTGTTTTTGCTTTCAATCCGATTCACTTTATTTTTTATTGCAAACTCTAATTCACAGGCAATGTTCAAAAGCTGATTTAAATCTTCAACGATATAGCAGGAAAAGAAATTTTTTAGGAAGTATAAAGAGTTTCTGCATCTGGCTTTGTATACTAATTCTTCATAATTGAATAAAGCACCGACAATATTTTTTGAAAAATAATTTCTGCGTGAATTTAAACCTGGATCTAGAAAGATAACATCAAAGCGTGATTTTAATTTTTGAAAACACATTGTAGCAAAAAGCGGATCACCAGAGACAACCAGTAATTTTCTTTTGCACATCGTAAGAAAGCAGTTTTATTTATTAAACAGTCTTTTACAAACGAGAAGAATATTATACCAAAGGAATGGAAATATCAAGAAAAGCTTAAGCGGATTTTTAATAATCTCGGGTACAATTTCCAAGCCCTTTTCAAATGTTCTTTCGTTAATTCTATTTTTTCTTTCGCTCAAAATTCCAAGTAAGTCGCGGTAATACAGGAATGTACTTGTGGTAAATAAATCGCGTTTATTGTTTAACCAGCAGTCTTTCTCTTTTACGCCTTCACTTAAAAGGACAAGAGTTGGAGAGGCTTTATAGATTGCCTGAATGATATCACTTTCAACCGTTTTAGGATAATAACCTACATAGCGCCCAACCATCTTCAAGTTCGGGAAAGTCATTCTTACATGTTTTTCTGCTGCACTTAAAGTCTTTTTTCTTCCGCCAAGTAAATAAAATGATTTGTAGCCGTTTTCCAGAATTGAGAGCAGGTTTATTGTAAAGTTAAACGGGTTATATCTGACAGGAATGCTTTTCTTTAAGAATCTTGCACCTGAAATTATGCTTTTAGAAATAGGAATAACAAGGTTTGCGTTTCTGACTGTTTTTGCAAATTCATTTTTTCTTCTGGCTTTCAGTAAATCCCAGATTGAAAGAAAAACTATCTGCTTTACGCCTGTTTCTTCATTAAGCGAATTAATAACTTCTTCCAGCTCTTGTGGCTGAACAATATCAACAGGAACACCTAAAATTTCTATTCTTTGAACTGCCATAATTCCCTCTCTAATAAAACAGTTTGTATTGCTGCAATTCCATAAACACTTGCCGTTTCACATCGTAAAATATTTGTATTAAAATGAATAGGAGTAAAACCTTCATTCTTTAATAATTCTATTTCTTCAGGACTGATTCCGCCTTCAGCTCCAACAACAAGGGAAGCACAATTTATTTTTTCTACCAAAGAATTTTTTGCTGCTTCAAAAATTGATTTCGTCCCCTGTGTCTGTTCGTATAAAACAAAACCCAAATTCTTTTGATTTGAATTGTGTTCTTTCCATAAACTGATTGCATTACTTAAAGAATACAAGCCTAAAATTTTTGTATCTACAGCAGAGCCGCACTGTTCTTTTGCCTCGCAAATAATTCTAGAAAATCTTTCATCATTTTGCAAACATTTTTTTCTTGCAGAATCTATATTTCCTTTCTGGCAGAACTTTCCTTCTACAAAAACAATATTTGAAACGCCGCATTCACAGGCCTGCCTTACAATCAGTTCCATTTTGGCAGGTTTTGCGACAAACTGAAAAAGCCACAAATCAAGTTCATTTTTATTTTGAATGGGTAAAGCTTTTGTTAAAGAAGGTGCATCGTTTCTTTCTCCTGCAACTTGAAGGATTACAAGTTTTTTTTCACCGGTCTTTTCACCTTCAATTTTGGCAACGGTCATATTTTGAAGATTGCCGTCAGGAAGCCTTACATAAAGCATATCGCCGGGACAAAGACGCAAAACATTTATTAAATAGTGAGCCTTTTTGTTTTCTACTAAAAGACATCCCTTTGAATCTAAATGTGTTTGTGCAATGAACTGCCGCATTTATTTTTCCAAAGCCTTATTTGATTCTTCTGCCTTACGCTTTTCTTCTGCCTGCTTTAATGAAACTGTTTTTTCCATTAACTGATTAAAGTTTCCGTCGTTTATAACTTTTAATGCTGCATTCAATTGAACATCATAATCAAGGTCGTAAAGTCTTGAAGGTTTAACTTTATCTGTTTCGTTTCGAA
>JAEELR010000226.1 GCA_016282835.1 Treponema sp.
ATGTAACTATGTTATTGCAATTTATGTTTTAATAACTGTTAGTGCTGATATAAATTTATACTTTGGGAGAATACTATGTTTAATGCATTAAAAAGCGGCGGACCACTGATGATTCCAATTATTCTTTGCGGTCTGTGTGCTATTTTTATTATTGTAGAAAGAATTGTTTATTTTTTTAATTTAAAGAAGAGAGATAAAGTCTTTCTAGCTCAACTTCAGACTGAATTAGAAAAAAGGGATTTTGCTGCGGCAGAAACCTGCTGCGTGCTTTCAGAAACTCCATGTGCCCAGGTTATGAAAACTTTAATTTCTAACAGGCACTTGAACGAAGTAGATTTAAAAGAACTCGTGCAGACTAAAATGGATTCTGTTGTTCCTCAGTTTGAACATTTACTTAGTGCGCTCGGAACAATTGCCAGCATTTCAACTATGCTTGGTTTGCTTGGAACTGTAACCGGAAACATTAAGGCTTTTGGTGTTCTCTCTAATGGCGGTACAATGGGTGATCCTGCTCTTCTTGCAAATGCAATTGCACAGGCTTTAATTACAACAGTTGGTGGTTTGGCTGTGTCGATTCCTTCTATTATTTTCCAGAATTATTTTAACAACCGTGTTAATCATAATATTCGTGATATGGAATCAGTAGTGACTCAGACAATGTTTAAGATTTTAGGAAAGTTTTAATGAGAGTTTCAAAGCGAAAAGTAAATTCGAGCGGTATAGATATTTCTCCAATGCTTGATGTAATTTTTCAGTTAATTCTTTTCTTCTTAGTTTCTACAACCTTTGCTGTGGTTCCTGGAATTAGTGTTAAATTGCCAAACAGTTCAACATCGCAGGGAACTGATGCTTCTGGAATTACAATTACTGTTGAAGAAAACGGGGAAATATATTTTAACGATAAAATTGCAACCATAGAAAGTTTGGGAAGCTTCTTAAAAACTGTTGATGTCGGTACCGTGTCAAAAGATATGTATCCTGTAACAATTAGTGCTGATGAAAAAGTTCAGAACGGAACTATTGTTAAGATTTTTGATGAACTTCGAAAAGAAGGGTTTGTTAGTGTCAGCTTAAGAACTAAGAGTGTTTTATAAAATGACTGCAATCGAAAAAAAAGGTTTTTATTCATCACTTATTTTTACATCAATATTTTCTCTCTTGATGATTTTAGGCTGTATCTTTATAAAAGCAAAAGAAAAGCCTGTTTATAAAACTTTACAGATTTCACTGGCGAAACCTTTGGTGGCAGAAAAGAAAATAGAAAAAACTTCGCAAAACATTTCTGAAAAAGTAATTAAAGAAGAACAAGCTGTAGAAAAGCCTGTAGAAAAGAAAATTGAAAAGCCCGCAGAAAAGCCTGTCGAAAAAACAGAAGCAAAGGCTGTTCAAAAAACTGAGACTAAGCCTGCAGTAAAAGAAGTAAATGCACCAAAGAAAACAGAAACTGCAAAACCTAAGTCAAATGAAAAAGTGGTTAATGCGCCTGTAATTAAAAAGAGTGTAGAGGAACTTGCGAAAGAGCAGAATGTGGTACAAAAAAAAGTTGAATGGGACGATTCATTATTCGATGATGATTTTGACTTTGAGACAAAAGAAACTGCCTCATCAAACAATGTAAAAACTGCACAAAAGTCTTCACTGGAAGGAGTTGCTGCGGTTTCAGAAACTTCAAGTAGTTCCGTAAAAACTTCATCTTCGTCAAATTCCAATTCTACTAATACTTCTGCAAATAAAAGCACACTCGATGCCTTAAGTGAAATGGAAAATGCTTCTGTCTATGCTTCTTCTGAAAGCAAAAAAACTTCTGAAGCTAAGGGACAAAGCTCTGCTTCTCTTTCATCAGGCCATCTTTCACTGGAATTTAATGGCGGCAGAACCCGTGAGTTAATTTCTCCGTCCGTGCTGGAAATCAATCTTTCAAAGGAAAGCCAGAGAACTGTTTCTGTAACTACAACTGTCAGAATTACTTTTGTGATTCTTGCAAATGGAACAGTTCCCGTTTCTGATATTACATTTATGCCGCAGGGACTTTTAACTTCTTCTGTACAGAATGAAATTAAAAACCAGATACATACATGGAATTTTTCTTCGGATCCATCTTTATCTTCAACCTCTGCCTCTTTTGATTTTACAATTGTTGTTAAATAGTATAGAGACAAGAATTCTTTAATTAATTTAATATGAAATAATGCAATATCGTGGTAGAATTTAATTATTATTAGAATATAGGTTTATTTGTATTATTTTATATGGAGTTGATGTGAAAACAAAATACTATGATCCAAAAACAACTAAATTCCCCTATGCTGAAATTACAGATAAACACTATCTTATTGTAAAAAAAAATAGAGGTGTTGCTTTTGATAAAGACTATAATTATGTTGATAACTCCAAATGGTTTTTGTTTAAGCAGAGGATAATCCGTTTTCTTTTAATTTCTATTGTTTTCCCCCTAATGAAAATCCGTCTGGGCCTGAAAATTGAAGGAAAAGAAAATCTAATTCGAAATAAAGAGCTTCTAAAAAACGGTGCAATTTCTGTTTCAAATCATATTCATATGTGGGATTACATTGCAATTATGTATGCCCTGAGAAAGCACAAAACCTACACTATTGTCTGGGATAAAAATATGAATGGCGAAAACGGGCTCTTAATCAAACTAGTTGGAGGAATCCCTTTCCCGGAAGATAATTTTACAGGCGGTATTGCTTTTATTAAGTCTGTTGAAAAATTACTGTTGAAAAGCGGCTGGATTCATATTTATGCAGAAGGCAGTATGTGGGAATATTACACTCCAATCAGACCTTTTAAAACTGGTGCTGCATTTTTTGCATATAAAACAGACAGACCGATTTTACCAATGGCTTTTTCTTACAGGAAACCAAATTTTATCAGAAGACTTTTCGGGCAGATTGCAACTTTAACATTAAAGATTGGAAGCCCTATGTTTATAAATAAAAACCTTTCTCTTAAAGAAAGACAGATTGATTTAACTAAAAGACTCCATGAAGAAGTTTGCAGACTTGCAGGAATTAATCCTGATGAAAATATTTATAATGATGTATTTAATCAGGATAAAAGGGTTGATTACTATACAACACAATATGGTTCTAAATATAAAGGCTCAAAAT
>JAEELR010000003.1 GCA_016282835.1 Treponema sp.
AGAAATATACGGAACTTCTTTAAGGGCTCTGTTATTGTAAACTTTTTTGAATACATTTTTGCGCAATTCTTCATTTTTTATTTTTATGGCATAAACTTTATTTTTGCTGTTTGTAAATTGCAGGACTGCAACAGGATTTTCGGTCCAGGAATAAAGTAAATCATCCAGGGTAAGCTTTAAATTCTTTTCCAGTAGTTTTTCAATGATTTTATATTCTTTTTCGGTTAAAAGCACTTTAGTTAAAATTTCTTCTAAGGAGAACGAATTCAGTTCCATTAAAAAGTTTATATTTTGCGGAAGGATATTTGCGAGTTGGCTTTGCTTCATATCCTTTAGATTTAGGGTTTGTGAATCAAATGAAGTTTCTATATGGATATATTCATTTTCGGTTGTGAATTCTCCCATAAGCTTTTCAGGTAAATCTAAATCATTTTTTAGCTTAAGAAAGGTTTGAGTAAGTTTTATATTATTGATGAGTGATAAATTTGAGAACAGGAAATCCGTATTGATTTCAAATGTATTTTTAGATGAATATTTTTTTGTTTTGTTGTTTGTGCTAAGGGCTTTTAATAATAGGGATTCATTTGTAGAGGCCATAAGTAAGTTTTTTTTCAATTTAAAGTAAACGGGGACTGCTTCGCTCTTAAAATTGAGATTATATATGAATAAATCTTTTGCAGAATAATTTAAAAATGATGATGAGCGCTTTTGAGTTTGCAAATAAAAATTAATCAGCGGGTAAAAATATTTTATATTTAAGATATATAAGTAATTTGAATTGATTTGTTCCCCTTCTCCATTTTCTTTTTCATCTTCAGTTTCTTCATAAATGCAAAATACTGACTCTTTATTAAATGCTTTTTCTAATAATTTTTCGTACCTGGAATAATTAAAGTTTGAATATTTATCTTTTATGGAAGCTTTAATATAGGGAGATAAAGTTTTATATGAGTTTTCAACCTTAATATTAAAGACATATTCGGATGGCATAAAGGTTTCAGCTTTTAAGTTGTATAAAAATAAATAGATAAATGCTGATAAAATGAAAATTATAAATACTGCTAAAAACATATATTTCGATGAGTATTTATTTTTTTCAATATTTTGTTTTTCGTTCACACCGAAATTATAATGGATTATTTATTTGTTTTATATAGAAAAAATAATAAATCTATTTTAATAATTGGTGTTTTTTTCGAAAAAAAGTTTTGATTATTGAAATTTTTTATAACAAGAAAAAAAATCACCCCTATAATTTAATCAGTAAGTTGCGGAATTGGAGGATATTCTGCAATCAATTACATGTGTTTTAAGTGTTCTGTGTTTTCTGCTTTTATTTTTTTTAAGAACAGCTTAGGCACAAGAAAGGAGTTATTTTTATGAAAAAAAGTGTATTATTTAACACTTGTGTATCAGCATTTGCTGCTTTGCTGATATCGTTGACGGGCTGTAATAACCTTACTTTTACAGACTCTTTTGATGCTGCAAATGATTTTGGTGCCAGAGCAGTTTCTTCAGGCTCACAACCAAATCATTATGTTGAAGTAAAGGCTACAAGCACATCTGGTTGGGAACAGACAAACAAATTCCAGTTCAAGCTTTCAAACCTTTCGATTGGTTCTGGCAAAACAGTTTCTTTCCAAATTTACACACCAGAAAATGCATCAAAATTGACAGTCAGAGGTGTTAATTCTGGAAGCAAATGGATTAAAGATGTTTCTGTTTCTGGTAACAAATGGTATTCAGTTTCTGCAACAACTACTGAAAGTGAAACTGAAATAGGAATTACTCTATACTGTACAGCAAAAAGCGGTCTTAAAGTAAGAATCGGAGATTTAAAAGTTGGTGATACATGGGTTGCTGCAAGTTCTTTGAAAGGCAATGTTAAAGAATACTATGCAAGCCCAAAAAGCTTCTCAGTTAGCACAAATGATTCAAGCAATCCACCTGACAATCCACCTGTAAATCCACCAACAGGAAATGTAATCAGTAACTCAACAAACATTCAGTGGATCGGATTTAGAAATTCTGATTACGGTACAACAAGCGAAGGAAAATCAGAACCATCTGCAAGTAAGTGGTTAACTTATTTAGAAAGAATGACTGAAAGATTCCCTAATGCTTCTCCTTCTATGTTCTTAATTGTTGGTACAGTTCACGATTCTGATAAAGTTTGTAAGTTACACTTTAAGGGAACAAACTCTGGCAATATTAAGTATACAAGTTCAGATGAATACGCAGATTTATTAACTAAAATAAGCAACAGATTCCCTAATGCTTCTGTATTCTTACAGGTTGAACCAGGTTATAACGATGTTGCAAAGCTTGCAAAACTTGTTCTTGATCACTACAAAGGATATTCTTGCGTAAAAGGCTTTGGAATTGATAATGAATGGTGGTACAGAGGTTCAAAAGATGCTAAATACAGCAATGACAGTAAGAAAATCAGAGACTTGTCTGAAGCCAGCTGGTGGATTGAAAAATGGAATGCAGAACCTGATAGATATAAGAAAGCAGGAACTCCATTAACACCAACAGTTGCTAAAGAACTTGTTAATGCAGTTACAGCTTATAACAGTAATTACAAAGTATATTGTAAGCACTGGAGATCTTCTTACATGCCAAAAGACTTGTCATCTAGCTACGCAAAGAACATGATTTTCGTAACAGATACAAATGATGAAAGAGATATTGTTACACAGTATGTAAGCTGGTCAAATGATTTTGCTAGTTCTGCTGCAACAGTAGTATTCCAGATTGGTTATATGGGCGATAATAAAGACTACAAGGAATATGCAGATTCTAATGGTTGGGGAAGCTCTTCTAAGATAAACAACTTCTTAAAGGCAGTAGCTGCAGCTGGTGACTGTGATACTAACCTTTATAACTTCTATTCACTAAAAGACAGCAGCAATAAAGAAAGCATTAAGCAGAGATCAAACAAAAAATTTGGTATTATCTGGGTTGACTTCAGCTTGAATAGACTTCAGGAAGTATTAGGATATTAATAGTTTATATTAATTTACTAATGCTGTGATTTTGAAAGAGGAGGAATTTTATTTCTCCTCTTTTTTTTGTCTCAATGAGGCAGAGACATTGAACTACTGCGACAGAGACTATCAATAAATGGGATTACTACGGACATTGTGTTTCGACGGGCTCAACCACCGCGCTTAAAAAAAAGTCTCTGTCTTTGACAGAGACTTTTTATTTCAGTTAAAACTTAGTTTAGCAGTTTTCTGCAAACCTTCGCGCAGGGGCGCTCGGCATTTTCGG
>JAEELR010000019.1 GCA_016282835.1 Treponema sp.
CAGAAAAAGAATTTCAACTGTAAATCCGGGAGGCTGGCCTCCAACAGTTTACAGAGAAAAATCAGCAGTTGCTTGTACAGCTGCTTAAATTTAGGGTGTTTTTAAACTGTACGAAAATTGACTTTTTCATTCTTTCCCCCAAGAAAGTGAGCACGCCGCGGAGCCCCTTGCCGACCGCAGTGAAACGAGGACGGTGAGTGCTAATGAAGGGCGGAGGGGCGGATGATGCAGGGGTGATTTCTTAGCAGAAATTGCTTTCGTGTAGAAGAAATTTGCGTCAATAATAAAACTCATATTGCACAGTATTTGACAAATATATAAAATGGATAAATCATGAAACCTATTCTAATTAAAGATTTATTGACTTCTGCACCAGACGGAAGAAACGTTACAGTTTGTGGATGGATTAGAACTAAAAGAGATTCAAAGAACTTAGTTTTTATTCAGGTAAATGACGGAAGTTGTTTTGCTTCTATTCAGCTTACATTTGACAGATCTTCACCAAATGAAAATGCAAATGTAGAAAATATCGAAAACCAGTTAAAAAATGCAACTACAGGCGCTTCTGTAAAAGCCGAAGGAATTATTATCCCTTCACCAGCAAGCGGACAGGCTGTAGAAGTTACATTGACAAATCTTGAAGTTATTGGACTCTGCCCTACTGACTCATATCCTTTACAGAAGAAAAATATGAGCATGGAATATCTTCGCGAAAACGCACACTTAAGAGCCAGAACAAATACTTTTGGTGCTGTATTCCGCTTGAGAAACCAGATGGCACTCGCACTTCATACCTTCTTTCAGGAGAGAGGCTTTGTATACATTATGGCTCCGGAAATTACCTGTTCAGATGCAGAGGGAGCCGGAGAGATGTTCCAGGTAACAACACTTTCTCTTGAAAAAATTGCAGAGCTTGGTGTTAAAGCTGGAAACGGTGGAATGAAAATCGAAGATGCACACAAAATTGTCGACTACTCAAAAGACTTTTTCGGCAAGAAAGCAAGCCTTACAGTTTCAGGACAGCTTGAAGCAGAAACAATGGCTACAGCCTTAAGCCGCGTTTATACTTTTGGCCCAACCTTCCGTGCAGAAAACTCTAACACTCCAAGACACCTGGCAGAATTCTGGATGTGTGAACCTGAAATGGCTTTCTTCGATTTATTTGATGATATGGACCTTGAGGAAGAATTTTTGAAATATATGTTTAACTGGGCTTTAACAAAATGCCGTGAAGATCTTGAGTTCTTTGAAAAGAGAATACAGAGCGGCGTTATTGCACAGCTTGAGCACGTAGTAAATACACCTTTCAAGAGAATTACTTATACAGATGCCGTTAAAGAGCTTGAAAAATATAATGATAAGTTTGAATTCCCTATCAGCTGGGGTAAAGAACTTCAGACAGAACACGAACGCTATTTAACAGAAACAATATTTAAATCACCTGTTATGGTTTACAACTATCCTAAAGACTGTAAAGCCTTCTATATGAAGCAGAACGATGACGGAAAAACTGTTCGCGCTGTAGATGTTTTAGTTCCGGGACTTGGTGAAATTACCGGTGGTTCTGAGCGCGAAGAAAATCTTGATAAGCTTCAGAAAGTATGCGAAGAACGCGGAATGGATATGACAAACTACGAATGGTATTTAGACTTGAGAAGATTTGGTTCTGTTCCACATTCAGGCTTCGGCTTAGGCTTTGACAGACTTTTACGCTACATTACCGGCATGGCAAATATCAGGGATGTTGTTCCATACCCAAGAGCTCCAAAACTAGCAGATTTCTAATAAGTGTGATATAATCTATACCATTAAAGAGAATCAGGATGAACGAGTTAGAAAATATAGAAATATTTGGACGAAGAATATTTTTTCTGAATCCAGCATTTGTTATACGAAAAGAAATATTTACTTCTCTGCAGGATAACGAATACGAAGCCTATATAATTGACACTTATCACGAAGCTAAAAATATAATGAGACACAACCCGAATTCAATTCTCTTTATAAATGTTGATGCACAGATTCCAATGAATGCCTGGTATAACTTTGTACGAAGCTTTGAAAAGGAAGATGTTCTTAGAAGCATAAACATCTATATTATGTCTGAAAGAATCAAACAGTCAGATAAACTTCTTTTTGAAGCCGCTCCGGAAGTTGCAGGTGAAATAATCGCAATGGATGACACTCTTGAGAACTTAACGGAAAGGTTTTCAAAAATTCTTACTGACCTTAACGCAAAGGGCAAGCGCAAGTATGTTCGTGCAAATCTCATCCAGGACACTGATTCTGCTTTGTTCTGGAACTACGGCACAAAGATGCATCAGTTAAAGCTTTTAGACATCAGTTCTGTTGGAATGTCAGTAAGGGTTCCTAATCAGATAGGTAATATTGTTGCTGCAAATACTGTGTTGAAGGATATTACGATAAGATTGGGAACCTCTCAGTTTGTTGTAGAAGCGGTTGTATTCGCTGTAAAAAATGATGCTGACAAAATAATTTGGATTCTATTGCTTTTACCAAATACAGCAAATAAAATTAAAAACTCAATTAAAAATTATATCTATGAGAAAAATCAGGATTCAATATTAAGAAGTATTGATAATGATGAACCAGACAATGATGATTATACTAAACTGAATTATTATAATCTTGCTACAAAGAAAAAGGTTGATAACAGCCCGTCTGAAAATAATTTATCAAAAGAAACTCCTCCTTATAATCTTTAAGGAAAAAATCAATGCCGAAAAAGAAAATTATATCAGATAAAAAAAGCCGTATATCATTTATAACATTTATTCAATCTATTTATTTAACGATCAAATCTTTTGTTTCAAACGATTTGATTTCCTATGCCTCTGCGTGTACCTTTGGTTTTTTATATTCACTTTTTCCAATTTTAATGATGATTGTTATAGTTTTAGTGCGCGTCATGCATACAACCCCTGAAGCTGTAACATTATTTTTGCAGAACAATTTTGACATCCCTTCGTTTTTCAATTTACAGGGAATAATCAGTTCAGCACTTACGGTAAAGAGCATTACAATTTTTGAAATCGTTTTAGGCTTTTCCATTATTATGATGGCCCGCCGTTTCTTTGCCTCCATTAGTGCAGGTTTAAATAAAATTTTGGGTGAAGAAACAAAATCTTCATCGCTTATAAGGCAATTAATTATTTTTGCCGGAGAAGCGCTACTTATAATTCTGCTTTCAGTAACAATCTTTATTCTTGTATCTTCACATACACTTGCACATGCTCCACATTTAAATATGGTTCTGGATAAGTTCCCGTTGCTAAGCATAATCGTTAACAGTCTGGCAAAAAAAATTATTTCAATCAGTTTGCTTTTTATTGCTGTAAGTATCAGTTATAAATTTGGAAGCAGAACCAAACCAAAATCTATTATGTGTGTTATTATGGCGGCAGGAACAACTGTAGTATTTAATTTATTTTTGAAGCTGATGCACTTTTTTATAAACGTCACAAAATATAACTTTGTATTCGGTGTGTTAAGCAGTACATTCGTAATTCTTATGGAAGTATTTTTCTTCTTCCTTATATTTTTGTTTTTTGCACAGTGGCTTTTTGTCTATCAGTTTTTTGACACACTGCTGATCTGTGAACTGTATCTTTTGCCTTCGGGAGAGGATTACAAATTCTACTCGAACTTAAAGAGAATGTTATTTATCAGGCCAGACTTTTTCCTGCACCAGGATGAGGGACTTTTAAAAATAAAATCTGGTGAAGCCGTATACGAAAAGAATGATCAAGACAATGGAATTTATTATATATACAAGGGCACAATTCAGCTTATAGAATCAACGCATGCAAAAACGATTGAAAAAGGAAGTCTTTTTGGAATTGAAGCATGCTTTATAAATGAGCCGAGAAATGAATCTGCGGTAGCTTTAACAAACTGTCAGTTAATAAAAATTGCTCCAGAGATTTTCCTGCAGGTACTTGAGAAAAATCAAAAGGCCTCAATAAAAGCATTAACACAGGTCAGGACTTATTTTACAAAGTTTTACAAAAACAGTAGGATTCAGGATACAATTTCTGATGAAGACGCTGATGAAACTGATGAAGAATAATATTTAGTATTTATATAGGAGTTTATATGAGTCGTGAAAAAATTATGGTTTTAGATTTTGGAAGTCAATATGCACATTTAATTGCTAAGCGCTTCAGAATGCTTGGATACTATTGTGAAATTGCACTTCCCTCTTCTCCACTTTCTGTGTTTGAAAATACAAAAGGAATTGTTTTTTCCGGTGGACCAAGTTCTGTTTACGATGAAAAAGTTCCTGAGTTTAACAGTGAAATATTAAATCTTGATATACCGATTTTAGGACTTTGTTACGGACACTATATAGTTCAATTGGGCTACAACGGAAAAGTTGGAAAAGCTGATGTCGGCGAATTTGGATATGCAACATTAAAGCTTAATAACAAAGTAAAGAGTCCTTTATTCGAAGGAATTGAAAATGAACAGCAGGTCTGGATGAGTCACCAGGACGGAGTTTTAACCCTAGGTGAAGGCTTTGAAGTTTCCGGTTCTACAAAAGACTGTCCTTTTGCTGCAACACAAAATTTAGAGAAGAAAAGATTCAGCTTACAGTTTCATTGTGAAGTAAAGGATACTCCATGCGGAAATAAAATTTTTGAAAACTTCGCAAAGCTTTGTAATATGCCGAAAAACTGGGATCAGGACACCGTTCTTTCTGTAATCATGGAAAACATTCAAAAGGACGCAAAAGATAAAAATGTATTGCTCTTCCTTTCAGGCGGAGTTGATTCAACAGTTGCCTTTGCACTTCTAAACAAGGCTTTGGGTCAGGAAAGAGTTTTAGGACTTCACATTGATAACGGCTTTATGAGAAAGAATGAATCTAAAAATGTAGAAAAAGCATACAAGGCTCATGGCTTTAATAATTTTATTGTAGAAGATGCTTCAGAAAGTTTTTTAAATGCAATAAAAAATCTTACTGACCCGCAGAAAAAGCGTATGGCTGTAGGAGAAAACTTTATTAAGGTAAGGGATGAAGTTGTTGCAAGATTAAAGCTTGATGAATCAAAATGGATGCTCGCTCAGGGAACTTTATATCCTGATATTATTGAATCCGGCGGGACAAAAAATTCAAACACGATTAAAACTCATCACAACAGAGTTGAAGGAATACAGAAACTGATTGCTCAGGGTTTAATTATTGAACCGCTCAAGGATTTATACAAAGATGAAGTACGCGCAATAGGAAAGAAAATCGGTCTTTCAGATGAATTGATTTTAAGGCACCCGTTCCCGGGTCCAGGCCTCAGCATAAATGTTTTGTGTTCAGAAGGCATTGTTTCTGAAAGTGAGAAAGAAGAAATTGAAGCTGCAAAGAAAGAGCTTGAAAACATAGAACTTACAATGTTCTGCAAAGACTGCTCACGAGACCTTACAAAATCTGTGCTGCCTGTAAAATCCGTAGGCGTTCAGGGCGATTTCAGGACATACAGATTCCCTGCAGTTTTAACATTTGCTAAAGAAGAAAACGGCTTTTATCACCTTCCAAAAAAATGGGAAAAACTGGATGAAGCAAGCAGAACAATTACTAACGCTTCAAAATTTATAAACCGATGCGTCATAAAGCTCTGGCAAAAAGAAGGCTTAAACGAAAGTGACTTTAAGCTTCAAAAGGGATTCTGCGATAAACAAAGACTGGATCAGACCAGAGAAGCAGACAACATCATGCTTACAAAGCTTCACGAATGCGGCTGGTACACAAAAATATTCCAGCACTTAACGATAAACATTCCTTATGCATCTAAGAGCGAAAACTGTTCGATTGTATTGCGCCCGGTATGTTCAGAAGATGTAATGACAGCACGCTTTGC
>JAEELR010000227.1 GCA_016282835.1 Treponema sp.
CAGAACAACATAAATGCTGCAATCAGTTATTATAAAAACGCTCTTGCACGCTATGTTTCTACAAAAAATGTTGCATTCATAAAAGAAACCTGGTCTAAGCTTGTTTCACTCATTCCTGAAGAAATTGATTATTTCCTGCAGATTCAAAAGAAAATTGCAAAAACAATCAGTGCAGACAAATCAGCTGTTTTAATGCAGGATGTTTACAACTATTACAAAGATACAAATAAATGGGACACAGCAATCGATATTATTAAGCTCATTCTTGAAATTGATAATAAAGATTCATGGGCAAGAAAAGAAATTGTAGAATGTTTCCGCGGAAAATATGCTGGAAACGCTCATCTTGAAGATTACATCAGAAGCTCAAACTTAAACCAGTCATTCAGAAACGTATTTGAAGCAATAAATGACTTTGAAAAACACATTGCATTCGACGCAAGAAACTATGTTGCTCACAGAACCTGGGGAATCGGTATCATTACAAAGGTTGAAGGCGATATTCTTACAATCAACTTCGGTAAAAAGAGCGGTATTCACACAATGTCACTGAAAATGGCCGTTACTGCATTAACCCCGCTTGCAAAAGATCACATCTGGGTAAAGAAAGCTACAAAGAAAAGAGAAGATTTAGCAAAAGAAGTTAAAGCAGACATTGCAGGCACTTTAAAGACAATCATCAAGAGCTTTGACAACAATTGTGATGAAAAACGCATTAAGGCAGAACTTGTTCCTTCTATTTTAACTCAGGGTGAATGGACAAACTGGCACAATAAAGCACAGAAAATCTTAGAGAACGATAAAAACTTTGCCGTAAATCCTTCTAACATTAATTTCTATACAGTTCGTGACAGAGAGATTACACGTCAGGAAAGACTTGCAAATGAGTTCAAGGCAGAAAAAGACTTCTTCAAGAAGATTGATGTAATGAACCGCTACATGGATGAAATCGATGATCCTTCTGATGAACAGTTCACAGATATGTTTACATATTTCGCAAGCTACTTAAAATCATTCTCAAATGTAAACGAATACATTGTTGCTTCATATCTTGTAATTCAGGATGTAACAAAGAAATTCACAAACTTTGAGTCTCCTGCAAACTTTACCTTCGCACAGCTTTACGGCGACATTGATAATCCTCGTGAAATGTATGCTGATTTAAAGAATGCACTTATAAGAGATTCATTCCTGACAAACATCAAGCTCCTTCAGAACTGGGACGATGAATACATTAAACTGCTGCCTACAATCGTTGATGTAAACCTTTCAAAACCATTAGTTGCAATCAATCTCATTAAAAATTTAATTGCAAGCGGTAAAAAGGAAAAAGTTATCCGTTATGTTCAGACTGCATTCAATGAATACAGAAACAACAGAAACGCTGTAATCTTCCTCTTCAACAAATGTGAAAACGAAGACTGGTATAAAGAAAGCGGAATTGCAGAAGAAAAGCAGATTATTACTGTAGTAAACATTATTTCCCTCTGCTATAAAGAAGTTAGAAACCATGTAAATACAGTAGAAAACAAAAAGACTATTAAGAATGCAACTACCCTTCTCTTTGCAAAGAAAGATGAAAACGGAAATGTTAAGAACATCGCTCTTGATTATATGTTAAAGAATGATGAAAGCGTTATTAACAGAATCTACACAATGATTAACGACGTAAGGGATCTGGATGCAAACTTTACTACACAGCTTAGAAACGGAATTTTGGACAAATATCCAGAGTTCAAATTCCAGGAAGCAGAAACAAAAGCAGAAGAACCAAAAGGACTTCTTGTTACTGCAAAAATGCTTGATGTTAAGAGAGCACTCGCTGAAGACCTTGAAAAAGTTCAGTTGCCAAAGATTTCAGAAGAAGTTGCAGAAGCAAAGGCTAAGGGCGACTTGAAAGAAAACGCAGAATATCAGTCAGCAAAAGAAGCTCAGTCTAGAATGAACAGCCAGCTTGCAAGACTTAAGGAAGAACTTGCACGTGCAGTTATCTTTGACTTTACAACAGCAACTACTTCACTTGTTTCATTCGGTACAACAGTTACTTTGCAGAACAACCTTACAGGCTCTGAAGAAAAATATACAATTCTTGGACCTTGGGAATCAAATGTTGATGAAGGAATCATTTCTTACCTTTCACCACTTGGAAACAGCTTATTGAACTTAAAACCAGGTGAAAACAAGAAATTTGTTATCAACGAACACAACTACGACTATACAGTAAAGAATATCGTTGTAACAAAGAAATAATTACTATTACTGAATTAGCATAAAGCCATATAAAAGGATTAAGCACAAAAACTTTTTCCTTCTGTATGGCTTTTTTTTTCGACAGGCTCAATAAACACTCTTGTCGAAGGATAACCAATGTACAGCAACAATGTGTCCGCTCCCAGAAAAGACAGTCTGCTTTTCGTCGTGCTACCGTATATAATATAAATGGTCATTTCGACTGAGCTCAATGACCGCGTGAATAGTTTCACAAAGAATCTACAATTTTACAGCCGGCACTTGTTCCGATTCTTGAAGCACCATTAGAAATCATTTCTAAGGCAGAATCCAAGTCCCTGATTCCACCACTTGCCTTTACACTCATTTCGCTTCCAACAGTTTCTTTCATCAGTTTTACATGCCCTGCAGTTGCACCACCTGTACCAAAGCCTGTTGAAGTTTTTACAAAATCAAAGCCGCTTTCTTTGGCACACTTACAGCTTTCAACTATTTCTTCATCAGTTAAATAGCAGGTTTCCAGTATTAATTTTGTAATTATAGTTTTTCCGCCCTCTTCACTTGCAAAATTTGCAGCAAGCTTAACGCCTTCGATAAGGGAAGAAAGCTCCTTCGTAAGTTCATTCCATTTGTGAGCTTTAACCAATGAAAGGTTTACGACAAAATCAAGTTCACCGGCACCGTCACAAATTGCCCTGTCAGCCTGGTCCTGCTTATTAAATAAACCACCGCTGCCCAGAGGAAAATCAATTACGGTACAAACTTTTACATCACTGTCTTTTAAGATTTCTGCACATAACGGCACAAACTGGGGATTAACACAAACACTTGCAAAATGATAGTTTTTAGCATTTTGGCAAAAGCTTTTTATTTCATCTTCTGTTGCACAGGCACTTAACAAGGTCTGGTCGATATATTTTGCGATTTCATTCTTAGTCATAAAAAAAAACTAACATAATTCAACTGGACTTTCAATACAAAAAAAAAGACCGGTATAGAAACCGGTCATGCCCCTTAAGGCAATCGGACGCCAATGGGTGGGAGGGGATAAGATTGTACGTCCGACATTTATATTATCGGACAGTGCATAAATTTCTTTAACAAAATTTAAGAATAAGCATTAAAAAATTATTCCCCTCTGCTCTATTCCTCTTCTTCTATTAAAGCATCAACATTTACATTGACACTATAAGTTCTTCCGTTCTTTACATTTACAGTTTTTACAACTTCATAATTTCCTACAACAACTTTTATTGTATGCTCACCGGAGACTACAGGATAAAAATCAAAGTTTTCAAATATCTCCTGGTTATCCAGATAAATCTTTGAGTTTTCAGGGCAGGTTATTCTTAAAGCCGGAGCTATATCCCTTAACGAAATATCCAGTGTAGAAACTTTTGCCTGATTAATTATAAAGCTTCTTACTTCATTCCTGTAAAAATCACTGACTAAAGAAAAGGTATGATTTCCAATGTCTAAAAGGTCGCCCTCATTCCACTGTTTTCCGTCAACATAAAATGTGCAGCTTTGGATTTCTGCGTCTTCAACTGTATTCTTTAACTGCAGATTCAGTTTGCCTTTATCAATATAAATTGGCTTGCAGGAAACATCAAACTTTGCATCATAAATGTCTTCGTCAGCACCCTTCATTACAAGCTGTGTTCTATAGAAGATAATATTGTTTTTACAGTCAGGAATTTCTGAAAGCAAAATAGAATATGCATCTTTTTTTATTTTATGATTCTTTTTCAAAGGGATTTTTATGTGAACATTCAGCGGAGTCCCGAAAGTATCCAGATTTATTCTTGAGCCGGAATAATCTATTACGCCTTCATCAGGAACCGGTGCTATATCATTATAAAATGACCACGCCACGGAATTGTACCAGTGAGAAACAATTTGAGGCACTTTTATTGAAAGTTCTAATCCCTGGATAAAAGTCATATCTTCGGGAAGCTTTATTGCGATACAACTGTTTATACCGCATTGAACAGAGGATTTTTCTCCATTTTCGTTTACCTTTAAAATAGAAGTGTCATGAACTCTGAATGTCTCAGCAGATAAACCAACTGCCAGAAAAAACATTGGAATGAGAAGGCACTTTAATTTAATACTTTTTGAAAAGGAAAAATTCATCGTTACAATTATACACTATAACTTCCATATACTTCCACTTTTTTTTGTGCAAATGAAGAAAAAAAACTGATTAGCGAAGATATTTCTGAGGGTCTAAATTTTTTCCGCTTTGAATTATTTCCAGATGAAGATGAGGACCTGTCGTTAAGCCTGAAACTCCAACAGTTCCAATTTTGCTTCCTGCATTTACATTCTCATCTTCCTTTACATCAATTGTATCAAGATGAGCATATAAGCTTTGCATCCCGTTTGAATGAAGAAGAATTATGTAATTTCCATAAGTTGGATCTGAATAGATTGTCCTGTACACAACCCCTGCCCTGCACGCATACACATTTGAGCCTAAAGGAGAAGCTAAATCAATTCCCTTATGATTTTTCCACTTGCCGGTTATAGGACTTATTCTTTTTCCAAAAGCCGAAGTTAAAACACCATTCTCTAAAGGAGACGCAAAGCCCGGAGTAAGAAAAAATGCCCTTTGCGAAGGAGTAAATCTTTTGTTGGCTAAAAAATAAAAGGTTCTTTCGCGGATTTGAATTTCTGGTGCTGCTTCTAATTCGTCTTTATATTGATTCTTTAAAAGATATTCCATTGTGTTGACTGGTTTTTCAGCTACAAAAAGTCCGTCCTGAACCGGAAGAACCAGATTTTTTTTCTGCTGTAAGGAATCTGGATTTTCAATGGAATTTGCTGTAGCTAAAGTTTCCTGCCTTATGCTGCAGCGGGATGCAATAAAGAAAAACGTATCTTTGGGCTTTATATTGTAACTGTACAAATTTAAATCAACGGCTTTTCCTGAGATTTGATTTTTAGAAGCAAGCTGTACTTCTTCCTGATACTGTCTGAACAAAATGTCTTTTGAAGTAAGTTCATTAATCTGCAAAACAGAAAGTGAATCTTGAGAAAAAAACTTTTGAGAAAAAGATAAAATAAAAAATATAAAAAATAAAACTTTTCTTTTCACGATTTCAATCTATCATAAATAACAGTCATGCTGAATTTAGTTCAGCATCTCTGTACAGACAAACATCCTAGCATAAACAAATAAAAAAAACGAGACAGAATAAACCATCTCGCTTTTTTAATTAAATGAATTTTTAACAGTAATAATTTAATTACTCAGAAATAGCGCTTACCGGACAAGCTCCTGCACAAGTACCGCAGCTAACACATAATTCCTCTGCAATTACTCTTTTTCCGTCACCTTCTGAAATTGCACCTGCAGGGCATTCTGCCTCACAAGCACCGCAGTTAATGCATTCATCTGAAATTTTGTATGCCATACCATTCTCTCCTAATTTATAACATTTACTTCAAAGATTTTAGCACAGGAATTTCAAAAAGTAAATTGAAAATACACCAGGAATTGCAAACATTGACACTAAAACTCATTTTACCTAAAATACAATATATGGAAAAAAAGAATATATGGCCTTTTGTTTTATTTAGCCTTCTTATACTCAATGCCATAATTTTTGGAGCCCTTTTAGGAAAAGGAATAGCAGTTACAGTTAATACAAAAAACACTGAAAACTTCACTGACTTTGAAACAGCATTACCAACCAAAATTTTAGACATAAACGGTGAACTTATTACCGAATTTGCAAGTGATGAAAAACGTGAAATCATAGCGTTAAATAAATTACCACAGCACATGATTGACGCACTTCTAACCCGCGAAGATAGAATTTTTTATGAACATTCAGGCTTCAGCGTTAAGGCTTTATTCCGTGCAGTTATAGGTCAGCTTCTTCATATAAGTCTTGGTGGTGGCTCAACTTTAACCCAGCAAATCGCAGGAACTTTATATTGCGACAGAAGTGAAATGTCCGTTAAGCGAAAACTTAAGGAATTGTGGTGGGCAATTCAAATGGAACGCCATTATTCTAAGGATGAAATTCTGGAATTATATTTAAACAGAATCTTTTTTGGAGGCGGAACATACGGTGTAAATGCGGCAAGCAAATATTATTTTGGTCACAGTGCAACAGAAATTACTCCGGCTGAAGCTGCAATCCTTGTAATTCAGCTTTCAAACCCTGCTTACTATAATCCTTTCGAACATACAAACAGAGCAAAGACAAGGCAGCAGACGGTTTTAAATGCAATGGTTGATTCAAAATACATTACTAAAGAAACTGCTGATGAAAGCTTTGAAAATTTCTGGGCAAACTTTGATTACACCCGAACAGGCACTTCTGCTTACTATATGAGAAAAGATGAAGCTCCCTGGTTCAGTGAATATGTAAGACGAACTTTAAGCGATATGATTTACGGTACAGATGATATTTACACAAGCGGCTTTACCGTAAACACAACACTTAATTTGAGTCACCAGAAAGAAGCTGAACAGATAATGAAAGATTACCTTCGCTTTGCAAATAAAGCCTATCAGAGATCAGCAAACAGAAGCAGTAAAAGCGAGTTCAAGGATTATGTAAACTTAGCAGAGCTTTTAAGCGTTACATTCAATCTGCCAAGTTTAAAAGTAAGTGAACAGCGGGCAGAATCTACAGCAAAGAACCAGTACCAGAAAGAAATAAATCCAATGCTGGACCTTCTTTCCCTAATCAGCGGAATTGATACATTAAAGACAAGCGTTGTAAATAAAAGTAACAGCCTGATTAAGCAGAGAGCAGAAAGAACTACAATCGAAGGCACTATGATTGCTCTTGAAAACTCAACGGGCTATATAGATGCATTAGTCGGCGGTTCAAAATATGACAGCGAAAATCAGTTTATCCGTGCAGTACAGGCAAAGCTTCAGCCGGGTTCTACATTTAAACCGCTCTACTACTCTGCTGCTATTGATTCTAAAAAGTTTTCCATGACAACAACAATCAGCGATACTCCACAGGTTTTCACAAAAGCAGATGGAACACCATATATCCCTCAGGACTTTAAGGGCGTTTGGGAAGGTGATGTTCAGTTATGGTATGCACTTGCTCACTCAATGAATGTTCCTTCAATTCAGGTATTAGACGGAATTGGTTTTGATGCTGCAATTAAACGAACTTCATCGCTTCTGGGAATTAAACAGAATGAATTACAGGAAAGACATTTTGAACCGATTTATCCTTTAGGACTTGGTGTCTGTTCAGTGCGTCCAATTGAGATTGCAAAAGCCTTTTCTACCTTCGCAAATAATGGTAAGGAAGTTACTCCTATTGCAATTCTTTCTGTAGAAGATAAAAACGGAAACATCATTCTGGATCCGGAAAAAGAATTAAGGCAGAGTCAGAAAGCAAAGGGTAAAGACATTCAAAAGCTTCCGGCAGAAACAGCCTTTATTATGCAGGAGCTTCTGAAGAAAACAGTTGAAAGCGGAACTTTGCGTTATGGTGCTGATTTTGATTCAACACGCTACACAATCGGTGAAAACAAAGGCAAAGGAAGCAAGTTCGAATTCAGGGACTCTAAGGGAAATAAATTCATAATGCCTGCAGCAGGAAAAACAGGAACCACACAAAACTGGGCAGATGCATGGACTGTTGGCTTTACACCATATTACACGGCAGCCTTCTGGTTCGGCTTCGACAGGCCTGGACAATCTTTGGGCTTGAGTCTTACAGGTTCTACACTTGCCGGTGTTGCCTGGGGCGATTTCATGAACTATATCCACAGAGGACTTCCATATAAAACGTTTGGCGAAAAACCTGAAAGCTTAATCGAACTTGATATTTGTACAGAAAGCGGCGGTATATGGAACGAAGATTGTGGTGAAAATCATAAAATGACAGCTTACTATTATGTTGGAACAGAACCATTGGAAGACTGTCAGGTACACAAGAAAGGCTTGGGAACAAACAGTAAAACACTTGGTATATACAGATTGAAAGTGGAAAACCTCAGGACAGGACTTTCATTCAACGACGCAACGGACTTCTCTCCTTTAAGTTACGACTTATCATTCCTTTCAAGTGAAATTCCTTCAAGTGAAAGAAGAAATGAAGAGGAATCAGAAATTAATATTGAATATACTCAGCGTGATGCCGATGATTTTAGTAACTGGCTTTTACAGTAAATTAAATTTCCGGAGATAATAGTGCTTATTAAAATAGAAGAAATAAAAGTAAAAAACAGAGTCAGAAAAGATCTTGGCGATATAGAAAGCTTAAAGGAATCGCTAAGAAGATACGGGCTTTTAAATCCGATTACTGTAAATGCAAAATATGAACTGATTGCAGGAGAAAGACGCTTAGAGGCTGCAAAGGCTTTAGGCTGGGAAAGAATAAATGCAAATGTCTTGGACTCTTCCGTAACGAAAGTTAAACAGCTGGAAATGGAGCTTGAAGAAAATAATCAGCGAAAGGAGTTTACTGATGAAGAACTTCTTTCAGGCTATCACAGACTTGAAAAACTTTTGCACCCGAATATCTTTGTAAAAATCTTTGAAGCTATTGTAAACTTCTTTAAAATGCTTTTTAGAGCAATTAAAAATCTGTTTATAAAAAAATAAGTTCCCGCTGTGGTTGAGCTCTCAATACATGTGGTGGTTGAGTTCAATCGAAACCACGTGTTTCACACACAATACTTGTGGTGGTTGAGCCAAGTCGAAACCACGTGTTTCACTACAAACCTTTTCAGGTGGTTGCGAGCTTTGCTCCGATACGGCGTTGCCATCTCAACCACCACGATGCTTAATATCTTTTACTTTAAGACTACTCTGCAAATCTTTTTCTTACCGGCTTTTACTACAAGTTCACCGTCTTCATCCAAATCTGCCTTTGTTAAAATCTGTTTTACATCAGATAAAGACTTTCCGTTTACTGTAGCTCCACCCTGCATAATAAGTCGGCGGGCATCAGACTTGGTAGCACACAGACCTGTATTAAAATACAAATCGCAGACATTAACGCCAGCTTCAAAATCAGAAAGCTTTAGTTCAACGGTCGGCATAGAAGACTTATCCCCCTCACCTCCGAAAGCAGCTTTTGCTCCGGCTAAGGCTTTATCAGCTTCTTCTTTACCGTGAATCTCTTTTGTAACTTCGTAAGCTAAACGTTCCTTTGCAGCATTGATATCGCCAGAAACAATTGAATCGATTTCGCCTACTTCGAGGAATGTAAACAGCAGGAAGAATTTTCTTACATCAGCATCTGCAACATTTCTCCAGTACTGGAAAAATTCGAATACGCTTGTCAAATTTGTATCGAGGAAGATTGCACCTTTTTCAGTCTTACCCATTTTCTTTCCGTCTGAGCGGGTAATCAACGGGAAGGTTAAACCAAATGCTTCGTGCTCTTTATTTAACTCTGTAGTGCCGCCTAATTTTCTTCTGATTAAATCAACGCCGGCTGTAATATTTCCCCACTGATCATCACCGCCAATCTGGAGCTGGATATTGTATTTCTGATGCAGGTTTAAAAAGTCAAATGCCTGTAAAAGCTGATAATTAAATTCGATGAACGAAAGGCCTTTTTCAAGACGCTGTTTGTATGCTTCGAAAGTGAGCATTTTGTTTACGCTGAAGCATGAACCGATGTCGCGCAAAAAATCAATGTAATTCAAATCAGCAAGCCAGTCCTTGTTATTTACAGAACTTGCAGTAACATCGTCAAAGCCAATGAATTTATCAAGCTGAGCCTTTATGCTTTCTACGTTCGAATCAATCTGTTCGTAAGAAATCATTTTGCGCATTTCAGTTTTTCCACTAGGGTCACCAATGCGTGCAGTTCCGCCACCAATCAATGCAAATCCGTGGTGACCGAATTTCCTTAAGTGCTTGAGTGCAAA
>JAEELR010000228.1 GCA_016282835.1 Treponema sp.
CTTCGGAAAAAGCGTGCTGCCAGATTGTATCATCAGGCGGAAGCTGGTAGCCTAACAAAACTATGTGCCGTGCTTTACTAAGTGCAACTTTTACATTCCGCTGAATTTCTTCAAGAAAAGAAGTTGGCGTAGATTTGTACAAAGTCTGCATAATCATCGGTGCATCTGTAGCGCGGGTTTCTGAACCGCAGTGCATGCATTCAAGTGAATCACAGCGGAGTTTTTTATTCCACTCCTTTTCTTTTTTTGTTAATGAACTTTCCGGCACTTTGTAAAAAAGCGGAAACGGAAAATGCGGAAGAAGTTCTTTTGATTTATAAGTCCACTTATTTCTGCTTTCTCCGTTATAAAAAGTCATTCTGCCACAGACAGGACATTCACGCCAGGAAGAAGAGCCGTGCGCAAAATAAAATTTACCCGCACGGTTTAGCGGAGTTCCGATATGGTCTTCTTCGTTTTCGCGGCTTGCAACGCTTTCGGTAAATTCCAGAGTTGAAACAAGGTTTCCGTTTTTATCGGTTTTTCTTCCGCGGTGTTCTACACTAAAATCAAGCCATAGCTTTAGCAGATGATCCTGAATGTACGGCGGCTTTGTATTTAATTCGCGGTGAGAGTTCATTAAAATCCATGGAAATACCATTTCAAAATTAAATGAAACAAATGAGATTGTAAATAAATAGAACTTTCGCTCTTCATGCCTGAACTTTTTTTGATGAAATTCAAAGCCTTCTTTCTGCATAAGACGATCAAATGAATTAAGAAACTTTTTATATTTTAAGAATTCTTCTGCTTTTTCTCCTTCTGTAATTTTATGCCATGCAGAAGCAAACAGCATGTTTATAAAAAGAATCAAAAAGTTTCTGGCTCCTTTAAGCCTGGAAGTATCAAGTATTTCTTCTGAATCTCCAGTAATTACTTTAAGCGACTGGCCGGAAATAAGTCTCCTGTCGATTATAGAATATGCATCAAGAATGAGGTTGTCATTGAACTCATCCCGTTTTTGAGGACAGAGTTTAATGATTTTCTTTGCAGCATTCCAGTCGTACTCATGCCGAAGTTCAAGGATTCTTTCCGTGAGTATTTTACCGTCGTGATTTTCGCCATAGAGGATTTTTGCATTATCTATATCTTCTGAAGTTACTGAATAAAAGTTGTCCCGGTCAAGAAGTTTAATAAATGCAAGAATTTTTGAACAGTCGTCATTGTTTTTAAAATACTTTTGAAGAAGAATTTTTATCTCGCTGTCGGAATTTGATTCTGCAAGTTTTCTGAAAATTTCTGTTTGTTCTGCAGTTGAAGGCATTCCAAGACTTGCTGTTGCACCAGCTCCAATAAAGACCAAAGTTTCTGAATTTGCCTGAGATGAAGAAGTCATAGCGATTTAGTCCGAGAGAAGAGTGAGGGAAGACGGTTTAACAGGCTTACTTTTTTCAGAAAAGAGTTTTGACAGTTTTACATTATCCTCAATTTTTATACACAGTCTGACTCGTCTTCCTGCTCCTGAATTCTGTATAACCAATATTTTATTTTTCTCTGAAACAGTGAATTGATAATCTTTTGATAATATAAAGCAAGGGAGATGAGTTTCTGAATCTGTATTCAACTCATTTTCAAAATTCTCCGGACATAAAAGATTAAATCTATTATTATCATGTTTTATACAATAGCCTTCCGTGCCATTTAGTTTGAAAGAAAAATTATCACTCGCGTCTACATAGATTTCCGAAACTATTCCTTCGATAATGTAAGTCTTCATTATTTTACTCCTTCAATTAAATTTTAATCTTTTTCTCTTTCATAAAAAGTATATTTCACAAATCTTTTTGCATTTACTTCGGGATCAACAACAGAAGTTTCTAGTTTAGAAGCCTCTCCTAGTTCAAACCAATTATTACAATCTTGAAATTCAACAAATGACAAATTATTACAACCATAAAATGCATAACGCTCAATTTTTTTACAGGTTGCAGGAATAAAAACTTTTTGAAGAGAATCACACCAGCTAAAAGCATATTCACCTATTATTTCAATAGAATCTGGTAGCACAATACTTTTTAATCTCTTACTATTACTAAAAATTTCTTTATATATACCTGTTAATTTAATAGCTCTTGATAAATCAAGATTTATATCGCAATTTGCACTTTCTATAATAGTTGAAATTTTAAGCAGGTCATTCTCACCAATATTATCCGAAGAAACAAGGTTTATTTCAGAACAATTGATTTGTTCTAGATTTATAGAATTAATAGAAACTTTATCAAAATTGAAAGTTATAACATCATTTTTCTTTTTACAATTCTCAGATTTTTTTTCATCATTTTTTTCATTACGCGTCTCAGATTTATTTTCATCACTTTTTTCTTTACGCGCCTCAGATTTTTCTTGTTGTACATTTCTAAAATCAGTATTCACAGTATCAACATATTTTTGATCACTAGGATCAACATAAACTACAATTCCATTTTTAATATACGCAGTTAAAGCAAAACCTTCTTTCTCGATGCGTGGTCTAAATCCTCTATTTAAATAATACTGCTTAATTGAGATGGCTTCCTCTTCTGTAATATAGCTATTGTTTTCGTCATAAAAAGTATCTTGATTTTCAAAGTATTTATATGCTATATGAGTTTCCTTTGTTGATTCAGTATCTTCATAAACAGATATTTTCTTAATATAGTATCCCCAAATAGGATATGATTCGCTTGGAATATCAATCCCATTTGCGAAATACCCTCCAATATCTGTTCCACTGTCAATTATCTTACAGCTCCATACATAATATACATCTCCTATATTTCCTTCAAGAAAACGTCTATAATCCCCTGTATCTTTTGTAGCATGTAATTTAGTTATATAATTATTGAATAAAACTATTTGGGAATTAATACTACGATTTTCATTTTGATGTATCAGCCTGTTATTATAACTGTCGTAGTCA
>JAEELR010000229.1 GCA_016282835.1 Treponema sp.
CTGAATGATTATGACAGCTTTATTTCTCCGTCAATCAGTTACAGCCTTTCAGATCAAATTTCACTTTCAGCAGGTGCATATATCTTTCTTCCAGGTCCGGAACAAGACGGAAACTATGGCAGGTATAAAGATTTAAGCTGCATATATATAGAAGGAAAATACAGTTTTTAATACCAGTATTCAAAGTTGAATTAATTTATCAGGGGCGGGACTTTTACATTCATCCGCCTCAAGCAAGCCGCTCTCCAAAAAACTGAAGTAATTGTCTTTGGTAATTATCAAATGATCCAGAAACGAAATTCCTAAAATATTTGCGGCTTCCCTGATTTTTTTCGTGCACTCAATATCAGCTTCACTTGGAGTACAGTTATCGCACGGATGATTATGGCAGCATATAATTGCAGAAGCATTTTCCTGCACTGCATTTGTAAAAATATCCCTTATGTAAAAAATTGCACGGTTTGCTGAGCCAACACAAACTGTCCTTATATTTATAATTTCCCTGGAACCGTTAACTGTTATCACAATAAAATGCTCTGTCTTCTTTAGAGAGAAATGCTTAACAAAAGGAAGAATATCGCTTGCCCTGTTCACCTGCGCTTTTCTATATAGATTTCTTCTCTTGCCAAACTCCATGCAGGCTGCAATGCTTAAAGCTTTAGTTACACCAATCCCTTCGATTTTTACTAGGTTCTGAATAAGGTTATTTTCTGTACTGACATCAATCACTTTAAGAACCTGCGTTGCCATTTCTTCAACATGATTGTTTCTTGTTCCTCTTCCAAGTATAAGCATTAAAAGCTCAGTATCACTTGGAAAAGAAAGTCCTTTACTTAAGACCAGTTCCCTGATTTCAGGACGCTCATTATTTTCTGTAATTAAATTCTTCACATATATATATCTATACAAAAAACGACAAAATTATCTAAGAATTTAAAATTTTTTTTCCTGTTTAGTAAATTTTTACTCCATCTAATACCGCAGAAATCAATACAGAGTTTTCATAATTTAACTTGAGCGAAAAAAACGGTGCCTTCTTTTCAATTAAGTCTAAAAAGATTTCATCACCTTTCCAGTGCGGCAAATCATTCATCTTATCTTTTTTAACCCACTGTAAATCGCCTTCTTCACATTCAATCAGGGAGCCTGAAAAATCATCTGAATAAAAAAGATGCATGTATTCGGTAAAGTTATTATCACTTACAAAAGTAACAAGCCCGCAGTATTTGTAAGAGGCTAAAGTCAAACCGGTTTCTTCCTTAACCTCTCTTAAAACACAGTCTTCCGGGCTTTCACATTCTTCTATCTTTCCGCCAATTTCAATCCATTTATCTTTGTTATAATCATTTTCCTTTTTTACCCGATGAAGCATCAGGTACGAATCATCCTTTTCTATGTAACACAAAGTTGTATTCTGCATTTAGTTTTAATCCTTTGTAAAGCTCATATTTTTTATAATGATTCCAGGCTTATTATCTATAACCTTTACAGTATATTTTCCGCTTGAAAGAACTGCCTGGGCAGAAACAACGGTAACGTTTTTTCCCGAAGTTGTCCTGCATTCAAGCGTTGCATATGGCGTTGAATTTATTTCAATTACAACAACAGACTGTCCCATTCCATTTGAAGTTTTTGTATAAGTTGCATTGATGTTATAAACCCCGTCTTCCGCAATTTCCAGATAGAAAAGATTTTTGTCTTCCGGAATAAAATTTTCATTTACGGTTACAGTCTTTAAAGAAGAATCTATAGTTTTCTCAGTCAGCTTTAACGGCTTAAACTCAAGAACCTGCTTTAACTTTCGCAAAGACCTCTGTGAAACTTTACAGGTCAGAATAAACTTGAGGATATCTTTTACACAAAGCTGCAGTTCTGCCAGAGTCAGTTCCCCGGTTTTCAGACACTCTTCGATATTATCGCCAAAAGCATTTGTTGCAGCGCCGTCATTATCCACTACCATGTAAACAGAATTTCTTGCACGAATCATTGCAGCCATATTTTTCATGGAAGCTTCACCGCCTGTTACGCAGTCATTCATTTTTGCCCACCAGTCAGTCATTACAAGACCTTCATAACCCCACTGCTTAAATAGAATTGTGTTTACTGTATCGTAGTTTGAAGCGCCCCAATGTCCGTTTATGGCGTTATAGCAGGTCATAATTGAATGAAGTGATTTATTCTTTACAGCCATTTCAAAAGCCTTTAAATAAATCTCGCGCAAAGCCCTCTGTGACAAAACTGAATCTGTTTCCGTCCTGCAAAGTTCCTGCGAATTACAGCAGTAATGTTTTGCAGTTCCATACACTCCGAGCCTGTTATGACCATTTAATTGCGCAACAGCAAAGCATCCTGTCAAGAAAGGATCCTCGCTGAAGTACTCAAAATTTCTTCCGTTAAGAGGACAGCGATGGATATTGAGTCCAGGACCTAACAAAGTGTCAACCTGATTGTCCAGCAGTTCCTGTCCCTGAGCATTATACAGTTCTTCCACCATAGTAACATTCCATGTAGAAGCAAGTGTTGTGCCTGAAGGTAAAAGTGTTGCAAGGCCGCCAGTGTCAAAGCGGATTCCAGAAGGACCGTCAGCACAAGCAGCAACAGGAATTCCTAATTCATACAAATCTTCACTTAAGCCGCCAAATGCAGATGCCACTCCCATCGTTACTTTTGGACTAATCATTCCCTCGCCACGAACAATTGTCGCAAGCTGTTTTACAGAAAGCTGTGCAACAAATTCGTCTATAAGGTCAGGATTTTTTTTGACATCAGCAAAAGTTAATTTTTTCTCAGAAGCAGATTTCAACTCCTCAGGAAGATTTTCTTTGATTCGTTTTGCCATATCAACAGTTGAAAGAGGAACAGCTTCTTTTTTCCCGCTGGCAGTAAGCCTCTTGAATTTTAAAACCGGAGCACAGGCTTCTTCTAACTGTTCTACAATTACATCTTCTTCAACCTGCTTTGTAATGATTTTTGTTTTCTTCAGTGAGTTAATTCCGCAGTAAACTTCATACAAACCCTTCTCTAAAATCCATGCGTTTTTGTGACCGGTAATTCCTGAATCATCAAAACTTGCAAAATCCTTCAGGTTAAAATTCATTTCAACAATTTCACTTTCAGAAGGAGAAAGAACTTTTGTTTTTACAAAGGCAGTTAAAACGCAGTCACTCTTACCAAGTTTTCCCTGAGGCTGTTTTACATAGCACTGTAAAATTTCTTTTCCGCTGAAGGTATCGCCTGTATTTGTTACTTTAAATTTAAGATGAAAATTTAAATCAGCATCAGATTCACACTCGTAAAGCATATATGAAAATTCTGTATAGGAAAGTCCGTATCCAAAAGGAAAAAGAATTTTATTTTTTGCAAAAGTGTTGAAATATCTGTAGCCGACAAAAATATCTTCTTCATAAAAATTTCTTACCTTACTGCCAAAGTTTTTTACAGAAGGATAGTCTTTAATGTCACGCGCAATCGTGTCCGGGAGCTTTCCGCAAGGAACTGCAATGCCTGACAGAATATGTGCACACGCTTTACCGCCTTCCATTCCTGCCTGCCATGCATACAAAACTGCAGTAATATGGTTCTTAAATTTTCTGTTATAAATAAAACCAGTATCTACAATCGAACAGGTGTTAAAAATGATTACAACCTTTTCAAAATATTTGCAGACAAGCTCAAGATTTTTTTCTTCTACTTTATTTAAAAACCAGCTTCCCCTTTGCGCAATTAAATCTTTGTCTTCACCGGCATTCCTGCTGATTACATAAACTGCTTTTGCTTTTTTTACTGAAAGCGATTTCACATAAGCTTCTTCCAAAGGCATTTCTTTCTGGCAATACGGTTCCTGTGCCCACTGCCCGTTAGCGTTATCAAATGGATTTTCAGCAAGATATGCCCTATATTTTTCTACAAGCGAAGGATTTATTCTGGGACCTTTACCTTTTTTTTCTAAAGCAATAAGACTGTCTGTTAAGTTTGTTGAGTAAGCAGTATTTACAAAGCCCCCTGAGCCCATACCGCATTTAAGCCAGTCAAATTGTCCGCGCCCGAAAATGCAAACTGAATCAGATTTTGTAAACGGTAAAGTTTCCTTGTTTAATAGAAGAACACAGCCCTCTTCTGCAGCTTTTAAGTTAAGTACATCTAAAGTCATTAAAAATCCTCCACAATTAATTGTACTACACTTTTCCCAATATAACACGGATTTATTTTTTTGATTTTGTGACGCAAATTTCTTCTACACGAAAGTTATTTCTACTAAGAACACACTTTTACATCATCCGCCGTTCCGCCCTTTGCTACGCGCATTCCTCAGCTTTTGCTTCGGAACTAACGGGGCTTCATGGCGTGCTGTTTTTTTTTGCGGTGGTTGAGCCATCTCAACCACAGTATTCTCCCATCTTCGACAAAACATCATTTTTCACTACAATACACTTATGACAACTAAAGAAATAATTATTGTGGAGCTTGCAGAACATTTTAATGAAGAAGTGAATGGCGAAAAGCTTGCGTCACTTTGTAAAGTTTCACGGGCTGCGGTTTGGAAGGCAGTTAACAGTTTAAGAAAAGAAGGCTGTAAAATTTCCGGCACACAAAACAGCGGATACAAATTAACTTCTTCCTGCGATTATTATTCTAGTGACTTAATAAATTATTTCGTTTCAAAAAACTTCCCTCAGCACAAAAACTATACAATAGAATTTTTTAATCAAATTGATTCAACAAATCTCTATGCAAAGCAATATATTTCCAGTGCAAAAAATAATTTACCGGCACTTATTGTTTCCCAAAGCCAGACAAAAGGCAAAGGCCGGCTCGGAAGAACTTTTATTTCGCCAAAAAATACAGGAATTTATATGTCCATAATTTATTCGCCAAAAGAAAAAATTACTGAGCCTGCAAAAATCACAGCCTTTTCAGCAGTTGCCGTAAGACGTGCAATAAAAAAAGTATTTGACCTTAATCTTTCAATCAAATGGATTAACGATTTATATTTTAATGAAAAAAAAGTATGCGGCATTCTAACCGAAGGAACAGCAAATTTTGAAACCGGTACAATTGATAACGCAATCATTGGAATCGGGATTAATCTCATAGAAAACAAGGCGCTAAAAAATGATCTCTCGAAAATCGCCGGAGCTTTATTTGAAAAAAAATGTGACCTCTCATTCCCGCGCGCAAAACTTACTGCACAAATTTTTGGTGAAGTATTAAACATTCTTGAAGAAATAAATTCTACAGCTTCAAAAAATATAATTGAAGAATACAAAAGCCTTTCATTTCTGCAGGGAAAAACAGTCGAAGTTCATCCTGTTATTGATGGAGAAAAATCCTACAAGGCAAAAGTTTTAGACATCGATGAAAACGCTTCTCTTGTTGTAGAAACAAAAAATGGAGAAATCAAAAAGCTAATTTCTGGCGAAGTCACTTTGCACAAAAATTAATCTTTTGTTCTATTCAGTATTGCTTTAGAAGTTTTATATGCCTGATTCATTGCAACAGAAAAAAACACGGGTAAAAGAACTAATAGCATTCTAAGCGATTTTTTTCCTCCGCGTGAAAGCCATGCCTTTTGAATCTGTTTCCAGTCTTTTAAAGCAAGCGGGATAAAAGAAAAAAACAGACTGATTAGATTTAAAGCATTTTGACTCAAACCAAGTTTTTCTAAACTATAACGAATCTGTAAAGTAGTTGTTATCCGGTAAAATATAAATGCTGTTTGAATGATACAAAAAAATTTTATAAACAAAGAATAAATTGATTTATTAAAAAATGTATTTTTTACGGAAATCTGTAATGCATTCAAAAAACTGATTTCGACTGTAAAAACTAATGAAAACAAATTCTGTAAAATCGAAAATACATAAAATAAAAGCAAATAAAATAAAAAGAATTTTACGTAATGAAAAAAGTCATTTACTGAGAGGCGCTTAAAAATAAAATACACTGTCTGTACTAAAATCAAACCCAAAGCAAATGAAAGCGGCAGAAGAAAAACACAGACACTTATTACAGGTAAAAGTAAAATCTTTACTAAATCCATATTAAATCCTCCAGAGACTTATAGGAATTAAACGGATTTCTGATATTCCACTTTTCTAAGTTTTCACCTAATGCTTCTTCCGGCTTTCCTTCAAATACTTTTTCGCCTTTATATAAGACAATAAATTTTTGAGCCAGCGCCAGGCATTTTTCAATTTCATGTGTAAGCAGAATAATTGTCTTTCCCTTCTCTTTCAGCTTTTGTAAAAGTGCATTCACCTGTTTTACACCCGTGTAATCAAGATTTGCATACGGTTCATCTAAAATAATTACCGGTAAATCCATTGCAATTATGCAGGCAACAGCAAGCCTTCTTTTTTCCCCGCCGGATAAAAACCGTGTCTGCATTTTTCTTTTTTCAGTTAAGTCAGTTTCTTCAAGGGCAGAATTTATGGCTTCTTTTATTTTTTCTTTATTCCATTTTAAATTCCTCGGACCAAAAGAAATATCTTCTTCTACAGTTTCGCCTAGAATCTGAGTTTCTGCTTCCTGAAATACAAGCCCTGCTTTTCCAAAGGTTTTTATATTTCCGGAAGTTGCAGTTTCAAGGCCGGAAATTATATTCATCAAAACAGTTTTCCCCGAACCATTTTCTCCGCTGATAACAGTAAAACTTCCTTCTTCAATTTCAAAGCTCACATCCTTCAGGACATTTTTTTTGCCTTCAAAAGTGGAATACGCTTTACAAATCTTTTCTACAACAATTTTATTCATCATTCTGTTCATATAAATACATTGCAACGAGTGGTCTTAGTTTTAATGCAACAGGAACTGCAATAAACACTTTTATTAAATCGCCTAAGATAAACGGAAATACACAGGAAGCAAATGCATACGAAAGAACTGTTTTCCCTTCAGGTAAAGCCCCTGCTTTATTTACCCAGTGAATAAACCATAAAACTCCGGGGATATAAATTACAATCATTCCAACTAAAACTGAAATGATGAGCTTTATAAGAACTTTCCAGCTAAAATTCTTTTCTTCGAGTTTTGGCTTTCCTGCGAGCAGCGAAGAAACAAGAGCTCCCAAAAGGTATCCCAGCAAAAAGCCGCCGGTAGGACTAAGCCAGACAGAAAAACCCCCGCTTCCACCAGAGTACACCGGAAGACCAATTAAACCTGCAAGCAGAAAAATTACTGTTGGAAAAATACCATTAATCCCGCCGAGTAAAACTGCACATAAAATGCACAGGATATTTTGAAACACTAAAGGAATTAAACCAAAAGGGATTTTTATAAAACAGCCGATACAAATAATTGCAGAAAACATAGCAGTAAAGGCTGTCTGTAGAATAGTTTGTTTTTTCATTATGAGATTAGTATAGATTTTCATAAAACAATTGTAAACCACTCACCGCTCAAAGGTTTACAATTCTCACGGTGGTTACGATGGTTGAGTAGCGAAGTGACCGGTCCCTGAGTGGTTCCTGAGCAGAGCCGAAGGACGAAGTCGAAGGGTCAAAACCACCTGATACGGCATAAATGTTTATGGTGAAACACGTGGTGGAGGGCGTTGCCCCAACTAGGCTCAACCACCACATCTTTTGTGAATTCAACCACCACATGGCTAGCGAGTGACTGAGGTGATTGAGTAGGCAGAGCCGTATCGAAATTACCTGAAAGGGTTTAAACACGGTCGTGGTTTCGACACGCTCAACCACCACATCTTTTGTGAAATCAATCACCACACGATTCGCAAGTAGAGGTTGTCGTTCCACCGAAAAACTACTTCAACCGCTTATCAGACTTTATGGAAAGCTTAGTTCCTGCCGACTGAAAAATCTGTACTAAAAGAATCAGTATTATTACAGCGAAAAGCATTACCAGGTATTTATATCTGTAATAACCATAATTTATAGCAATCTTACCAAGTCCACCGCCGCCAATAATTCCACTCATTGCCGTATAACTTAAAATTGTTGTAATAGCAATCGTCATATTGGAAATCAACGAAGGAACACTTTCAGGAATCAGGACCTTTACAATAATCTGCCACGGACTTGCTCCCATACTGAGGGCCGTTTCAATTATATTTGGATTTACCTCGCGCAGGCTGCTTTCTACAAGGCGTGCAATAAACGGAAACGAAGCAATTACAAGTGGCACTATAGAAGCTGTTGTTCCTACAGAAGTTCCTACAATAAAACGCGTAAGGGGAAACACCATTATCATCAAAATTAAAAATGGAACCGAACGCAAAATGTTTATTACCCAATTTAAAGCCTGCATAATAATTTTTGGCAAGGGCAAAATTCCTTTTTTTTCACCAACAACTAAAAGGACTCCAAGCGGGAGGCCCAAGATAAATGCAAACAGAGTTGAAAGAAATGTTACATAAACAGTTTCCCATAAAGCAAAAGGCATTTCTGTTTTTAAAATGTTTAATGCTTCCTGTACTTCAGGTGATGCAAAAAATTCACTCATCTTAGTTTAGAACCTCCACTGTAACATTATTTTCGCTGAAAAAATCTATCGCTTCCTTAACAATTTTTTCATCGTCCTCAAGTTCCAGAATCATATTTCCATAGGCCTTATTCAAAATACTTTTTGTTGCTGCATAACGGATATTTGCCATTATGTTTTTCTCTTTAGCCAAAAGCGCAATCAAAGAACTGTCTGCTGAAGTTTTTCCATTGAACACTGCACGCAAAACTTTTTTATTCTTACTAAATGATTTTTCATCAAAGCCTTCTGCATTATCCGGTATAACTAAATGTTTTGCAGTTTCCGATTTTGGATGCATAAAAACCTTTTGAACTTCTCCTTCTTCTACAATCTTACCGCCATCAAGGATTGCAACTTTATTACAGATTTTTTCTACAACATTCATTTGATGCGTAATAACGACAACTGTAATTCCAGTTTTTTCATTTATGCTTTTGATTAAGTCCAGGATTGATTCTGTAGTTTTTGGATCCAAGGCACTGGTAGCCTCATCACAAAGCAAAACTTTTGGCTCTGTTGCGAGTGCTCTTGCAATTGCTATACGCTGCTGCTGACCGCCGGAAAGTTGAGAGGGAAAGGATTGAGCTTTATCAGGAAGTCCTACAGTTTCTAAAAGTTCAAAGGCTTTTTTTCGCGCAATGCTTTTTTTAATTCCCCTAAGCTCGAGAGGAAAACAGATATTATCTAAACAGGTTCGCTGCATCAGAAGATTAAAGCCCTGGAATATCATTGCAATTTTACTTCTTAATGCACGAAGCTCTTTACTGGAGAAGGATCCGATATCTTTTCCGTCAATCAGGACACTTCCCGAAGTAGGACGCTCAAGCATATTCATACATCTGACCAAAGTACTTTTGCCGGCACCGCTCATTCCGATTATGCCAAAAATATCTCCGTCGTTAATTGTAAGATTTATGTCTTTTAACGCCGCTACTTCATTCAGTTTTTTTTCTTCTGTATTAAAGACCTTTGAAAGATTTTTTATTTCTATCATTTACTTTAAAAGTGCTTCCAAAGAATTTTGTTTACCGCCATACAATCCCATAGGTTCAACATGAACTGCACTAACAGAAACAAGGTGTGTTTTATTCTGATTATTAAAGTCTTCAAGATATGGTAAATGCTGGAAATAGTTTGCATCAATATCGCCGGCTTCTACAACATTATTTGGCTGAACATAATCAGTAAATTCTTTTATAACCAGATTAATTCCTTTTGCTTCTAAAATTTCTTTTGCAATAGAAAGAATTTCTGCATGTGGAGTTGGAGATGCTGCTACAGAAATTGAAGTTCCTTTAAGAGCATCATAATCAACATCCGGTGCATATCCATCAGTTGGTCGGGCAACAACACTTACAACCGAACCTTCATATTTATTTGCAATATAATCTGCAGTAAGCTGACTTTCAAGAGCTGCAACCAGTGCCTTAATTTTTGGTAAAGATTCATTTCCTTCCTTTACTACTAAAATATTTGCATACGGAGAAGCCGAACCTTCCTGAAAAAGAGCTTCTTTAATAGGATTAATACCTGCTCCAATTGCATAGTTTGAATTGATTATTCCGTAATCAACATCACGCAAAATATTTGGAATTTGAGCCGCTTCAACTTCGCTGAACTTTATTTTTTTTGGATTATATTCAATATCACGAACTGTTGCTGTAATTCCAGCTCCTTCTTTTAGAGTTATAACCCCCTTATCCTGCAAAAGTAAAAGTGCCCTTGCTTCGTTTGTTGTGTCATTTGGGATTGCAATTTTAATATTCCCATTTTTAGATACACAACCTGCCAGAACCGACAAAGAAATAAATGCGAGTCCAGTTAAAAATAAATTCTTAAATTTCATATTATACCTCCGTTTAATTTAACAATTCTCTTTAGATAGAAACTATCTCTTTTTATTTATTTTATCTAATACTTTTTATTAAGTACAAGTTATAGTTTAAATCTATAACAATAATAAATCTAAACTTCGATTATATCTACTAAGTGAGAGCTCGCGCCTAAAAGTTCACTTCTTTCACAGGTAGCAAGATGATATTGCTGAAAGTATTCAAATTCCTGTTCGTCCATTTCATTTAAAATTTTCCGCATGTAATCACTTGGACCGTCCTGAGCAAAAATTTTAACCCGCTTCAAATTCAGTTTTTCATTTAACCGGTTTATATCTTCCAGGCGCAGATAACTGTATAAATCTTTTTCTGTTGTTAAAGCTTTAAATGATTCTGTTAAAGTTTTGTTTTCCATACATTCTTTTATATGATGCTGAGTAAAACAATAAGTAAGAATCGAATATTCATTCATTATATAGGCTGCAAAAATATGACCTCCTTTTTTTGTAACACGAACAGCTTCCCGTAACGCCTTTAATTTTTCTTCTTCACTCTGCAGATGATATAAAGGACCAAACATAATTGTAATATCAAAAACTGAATCCGGAAGAAAATGTAAGTCCATTGCGTTTCCGGGCCACAGTTTTATTTTTTCATGCTTCGCTTCAATTGTCTGTAGATTACGCTTAACGAGTTCCACTGCAGTTACATCATGACCTTCTCGGGAAAGTGCAACAGAATAACGGCCAGTCCCTGCTCCTATATCCAGAATTTTTACTTTTTCATTTTGCGGAATATAGTCGTGGATGAACTTCATTGATGTGTTGAATTCAACAAGTCCGTGGCGTGTAGTAAGCCTGTGTTCTTCATTAAACTTATTATAATACTTTTCTAACTCAGTCATAAATTTTTTCTTATTCTGTTTATTTTTGCCATTAAAAATTTAATCTGTACAGTTTGGAATTTCTTTTTAATGACCACACTTTTTTTCTTTCTTCCGGCAATGATTCAATTGAATCAGGAACAAAGCCCAAAGACTCAAACCAGTCAGCTGCCTGTGTTGTTAAAATAAATACAGAACTTACATTCTGCGCTTTCGCCTTATTCAAAAGATAGTTCATCATCTTAGGACCAATTCCCATGTGACCAAAATTTTCATCCACTGCAACGCCTGCAATTTCGGCCTGCTTAAGACCTTTATTTTCATCATAAAGTTTTAAAGCACTGCAGGCATGAACACCACCGTCCAGTTCATAAACGATGTAATCATTCATATCTTCTGCTAAATCCTGCTCGCTTCTTGGCAAAAGTTTTCCGCTTTCTATAAACGGCTTCATTACAGAAAGAACTGAAGGAATATCGACTTGAGTCATAGAACGAATTTTTCCATAATTATTTGTATAAATCATTGTTCCCGAACCAAGATCGCTGAAAATTTCACAAGGCAAAACCCCGTTCACGCTCGCATCAACTAAATGCACGCGGGTAACACCTTTCTCACATGCGTCTTTCGCTAAAGATAAAAATGGCAAAACAGGACTCTCTGCATCCTTATTTAAATCAAGAAATTCCTGTACCTCGCATAAGTCCATTGCAGGAACAGTATTGTTTTCTGACAGAGAAAATTCAGCGGGGATTTTAAACGAGTCGCTGCTTATACTTTGATTTTCAAGAAGGAAAAAAAGTTTATCTGCATGCAAAGCAATTGCTACCTGCTGGGCAAGCTGAGATGAAGAAATGTTATAAGGATGACCTGAAGAGTTCCAGCCTATGCATGGGAAAATCGGGATAAAGCCATCGTCTAAAAGCTTAATTATGGCAGAAACCTGAAGCTTATCAATTTCACCGGCATTACCAAAATCAAAACCGTTTATAATTCCTTTTGAACGGGCACGAACCCAGTTACCGATTATGGCAGTTATATTGTGAGCCGCCAAAAGTGTCATAACAACATTTGAAACATCAAAGGCTGCCATCTTAATCAGAGGGATTGCTTCGAGGCGGGTAACTCTTGTATTTTCGCGAAAACTCCATTCAATATTTGAAGAGCGTAAAACTTCATCTATACGCTTTCGGGCGCCGGGAATCAAAACGACTTTTAAACCGGCTTCATGTAAAAGCGCTATGTCCTGAATGTGCGTTGAAAACAAAGGTGAATCAATTGTTTTATCATCAATATAAATTACAACTACCGCGTTCTTAAATTTCTGTAAATAGCGGATTACATCTCTAATATGATTTGCTTTCTTTGTAATTAAATTATTCTGCATAAAATTATTCTATAACAAAAATTAAGTGTTTGCATACTCGCCAAGCTTTTCAGTCCACAAAACAACTTTATTGCGTCCAGTTTTTTTAGCCTGATATAAAGCAAAATCTGCACGGTCAAAAATCATACTCGAAGGAACATCATCTCCGTCATATTCATAAAGCCCGCAGCTTACAGTAACTCTTTTCTTATGCATAAAAGTAAATTCTTTTTGATTCAATAACTTTCTGAACTCTTCTACTTTAGGGAACACCTGACGGATTGTAGAATTTTCAAACAGAACTGCAAACTCTTCTCCACCGTATCTGAATACAATTCCAATTTCACCAAAGCACTTTTTTAAAAGGTTTGCTGTAAAAAGAATTACTATATCGCCACAATGATGTCCGTAGGTGTCATTTATCCTTTTGAAAAAATCCATATCAAAAACGGCAAGCGTTAAAGGCTGATTGGTTTTATTTGCATTAAATTTTTTATCACTGAGTTCATAAAAAAATTCAGTATGATTCAAAAGGTCAGTCATAGAGTCTCTTTTCATTTTAGACTCAAGTTCCATTTTCTTTTTCTCATCAAGTTCAATAATTCTATTTTTAGACTGTGAATAATTTATAACGAAAATTTCAAGAATATACTGAAAACCTAAATCCAGTAAAAAGATTAAATAATCCCTGAACAAAGCATTTGGATCAGCATTGTGATTTAATACCAGAGTTTGAATTGTATAATTGATAAATAAAAATACTATACTCAGGCCAAAAGCAAAGCTGACATATCTTTTCTTTCCAAAAACTAAAGCAACAATAGGCGGAATAGAAAAAGCTAAAATTCCTGTAGGAAATCTAAAATGAATGACAGTAGTAACTAATGCAATTAATTCTGATGAAATAAGTAAACTCACATTCTTTACAGATGATTTTACATTTGACTTACAGATAAAATAATTAACGACAAGAAGAATCGAACATATTGAAATTGTTAAAATGAGATGAATAAAGACATAAGTTTTATCGTTAAAATAAAGAGGTATATTTAATTTTTTATAAAGAAAATAAACCGAAAACTCTCCCAAAAAAAGTATAGGAATAAATATCAGATAGAATTTAGAAATTCTTCCGACCCACTTTTCGTTTAATGTTCTTAAATTATCAATTTCCATCGCTATAAATTTTAACACATATTATTAAAATTTAAAGATTATTTTTTATCTTACTTCTTTCTTCCCTTAATTTTGCTTTCGGCATCTTCCAAAAGCTTTAACTCTTCGGCATCCTGGCGGTCGGCTTCTTTTGCTTCAAAGTCTTTTCTTCGCTGGTCAAATTCTAGATAGATTTCTTCTACCTTTTTATCCGCCTGGATTCTTGAGCGGCTGCCTTTATCGTCCAACAAAGGGAAATCATTATCGCTTATAAGTTTGTCTACATTATCTTCCCAGAATTTTAATGTAAGATCTTTTCTCATTTTTGCGCGAAGTTCTGCAGTTTCAAGAAAGATGGTTACAAGTCTGTTAAGAGTATCAAGTTCATCCTGAGTAAGATAATTTTTTGAAATATAAATATCCTGCTTGCGGACAATTTTTCCTTTCCAGCTTGTAAGATTCATGTTTGGCTTTGAACTATCGGCACGGCTTAAAATGATTTCCGGAGAAGTCATTTTTGTTACGGCATAAATAAGCTTGTTCTGTGTTTCTGCAAAAAAGTTCTGAGTTGCCTTATCTGTTCCATCATAATCTGAACTTAGGGCAAACAAGTCTCTAACCTTCTGATAGAATCTTTTTTCGCTTGCACGAATGTCGCGGATTCTTTCAAGAAGTTCGTCAAAATAGTCTGGTCTTCCATCCGGATTTTTTAAGCGCTGGTCATCAAGGATAAAGCCTTTTGTAAGGTACTCAGAAAGATTTTCGTTTGCCCATTTTCTAAATTGAGTACCTCTTGGGCTTCTTACTCTAAAACCTACAGCAATTACCATTGGAAGGGCATAATAAGTTACATTGTACTTTTTGCCGTCTGAGGCAGTTGTCAAGTAATCCTTGACAACTGAACTTTCTTCCAGTTCCTTTTCTTTCAATATGTTAAGAATATGCAAACTAATATTCTGTTTTGAGGTGTCAAAAAGCAATGACATCTGCTGCTGATTCATCCAGATAACGCCATCTTTTGAGTAAAGCTTTACATCTGCCTTGCCGTCGTCTGTATTATAGATTATGAGTTCATCTGCCATAGTTTCTCCAATATTAAACCTTAAATGCTTTATTTCGTTATTTTATTTTACAAGTTTGCAAAAAAAACTGGTATTCACTTACAAGAATCGTAGTATTACCTTATTTTCTTCTGGCAGTTTAATATTACGGTCATAATAATTTTCATTAAAAGCCTATATTGCGACCAGTTCAATTCCGACCGCACTATGGACGGAATTTGATATATTCTATAAAACTGCGTTTGCTCTTGCTGCGTCAATTATCTTTCGAGCATCACTTAAAACATCGTTCGTGTGTATATTCATTAGTTCATTTTCCATAAAAGAAAATCCTGTATTTTAGATAATAAAATTATATACCTAAAAACAGAATCCAACAATAAAAGTGTATTTATATATATTTAAGTGGATTAATTCCCAAACCATAAAAAAAACACCATACTCCATTCTCCTCTACTCTTGCAATAAACAACCAAATTATAGTAAAATACGCTTCGTATTACGGATTCGCCGGATAAGAGGAGGTGAAAAGAACATGGCAACAATCGCAGTTGAAGATTCAGAAAATCTTGAAAAAGCAATCAAAAGATTTAAGCGTATGGTTGAAAAAGAAGGAATTATTCGTGAATATAAAAAGCGTGAATACTTTGTAAAGCCTTCTGCCACTCTTCACCAGAAGAAAACAACACTTGAAAGAAAACTTCTTAATAAAAAAAGACAAACTACAAAGAAGGAATACTAAGTGAAAAAAAAGTCCCATAAAATTATGGGACTTTTTTTTGCCATGGCAACACTCGCTATGCATGACATGGTGGTTTCGACTGGGCTCAACCACCGCACAGGGTTGCTCAACTACCGCAGTTTTTTTTTACTTTGCACCGCCAGAAAGCATTGCCTTTACAGAATCTGCAAACAGCTGGTTTTGATTTGTCATTACAGGAACCGAGAATTCCGGCTGACCGTCTTTGTCTGAAATGCGGTACAATAAAGCAGGATTTGCTGTATACGCAGGGCTTCCCGGATTATTAATCCACCAGTCTAAAACTGCAATTATACAATATGTATACTTAATCAAGTTTGCATTTGTTGCCTGAGTTTTATCATCAGCACGTTTAGCACCAAGCAGAACATCAAGTCTTCGCGAAATAATATTCGGTAAACCAAATTTATATCTTTCCCACGGATTCATCACTCCCAGTACAGTTTTTTTACTTGCCTTATTTTCATCAATTCGTTTTACGAGCGTATTAAATACAGTCCTTAAATAATCTGTTCGCATATACATCGGATTATACTTGCTGTCATTTATAGGCTTAGTCAAAATCGGTGCATTAAAATGAAAATTAGGATGGAAGTAATATTTTACGCGCCACAGAATGTTATTTAAATTTCCCAGCCCGTACTGAGAGCTTGCATAATCCTTCTGTGAGTAAATCGAATTTACATAATCCCTTAAATAGTCACCCACTTTTTTATCGAATAATTCTTCGTGATAAAAAGCCCACTCATTCATTGCCTTGTTCAAATCATCATTTAAAGCACTAAGGTTTTCATCAGCGGCGATATTGAAATTGATGTTTCTGCAGCCCTGGAACAAATCTTCTATAATTCTAATAAGAACTATTGTTACCTGCAGCGGATTGTGTTCGTGCAGCATATTGAATCCGTCCTGGAAATTATACAGCGGCTGAAAGTATGGATACATGTCAGGGAGGCTATCTAAATTACTGAAACCTGCTTTCGGGAACAGCTGCTCAAGCATTTTTAATCCCATCTGAACAACAGCATCCTTCTGGCCCATAACTTTCTTTTCTACAGGCTTTGCTTTTTCTACAGGCTTTTTCTCTTCTTCAGTTTTTTTCTTCTCAGGTAAAAGAAGGGCAAATTTAGTCAGTCCCAGAAATTTTAAAATCTGTGCAATCTGAGCAGTATAAAATCTCGGGAACTCCATGCACTCTGTACCGCACATTCTCATAAGAAGCGGATACATACCTTTTATAATCTGGCCGTTTATATATACCCACTCAGTAATTCCCTGTTTAGCGAGTAATTGAATTTTGTTTTTGTCACAATCAGGATACAGAATTAAATCGTTATAAACTTCTTTAATTAAGCGTGGAACCTGCTGGTCGCCGATATAATTGATTGTAAGGACTTCATGGAAAACTGCTTTAACAAATGGAATCAATTTTGAAACGGTTAAATTATTCGCATCATTTTCAACATCAATTGCAGTAAGCTTTATATCCCTGAGGCTCCACTTTCCAACAGTTCGTAAAAACCTGAATTTTGTATCTTCCTGGGAAGCAATTTTCGATTTATATTTATCCGGTGAAATTTGAATGAAAGTTTTTATTGTACTTGTAAAAGCCTGGATATGTTCAACATGGCGCTTAACAATATATTCACCAAAAGTTTTTGAAACCTTCTCACGATTTTTTGGAGACATTCTGAAGAACAGATTAAGCAGTCCATAATTAGGTTTAATCTCATATTCACTCGACATCATCAGATTATCCATGTACTTTAATTCCTTTGAAGTGAAAGGAGGTAAATCTTCAGATGTAGTTTTTTTCTTTGCATTTGTATTCATAACTTGCCCCACAGTTTTTGTTTGAGTAGATGAGCTGAAAGACTGGATTGTGCCGCTTTTGGTTGAAAGATCAGAAGATGAAAAGCCCGAAGTCCTTACAACTTCACGACGAACTGTCCTTCGCGGCATTGAAGATTCAGGGATTGGAACTACCCTTTCCTTTAATACTTCACCACCAAGTTTCTTTTGAAGTTCAATTGCTTCTGCTGCATCTATAGGACCAATATTTCCGCGAGTTCTTTCTATTGTACCAGGCTCTAAAGTTCTTACAGGTTTATTTTCATTTTCAGCCATTATTTTCTCCTACAGGCGAACTAAATATTTTTCAGCCAGACCAGGTAATGAACGGAAAGTTAATTTTTCCTCATTATCAATATTTAGTGTTCCTTCGAACTTTCCATATATTTTGTGATAGATTGATCTCAGTATTAAAATGCTTACTTTATTTAAATTATCAGACAAAGGAGTGAATGTTAAATCAATCATATTTTCTGTATCCTGGATTACCCAGTTTTTATCGATTCCGTATGAATGTGTAATTACTACTGGCGGCAGAGGAATTATGCGCCCGTCATAAATCATAAAGTTATCATTCATTTTTTCCTGATTCTGAATTTCCTGCGAAGAGCCATGCAATTTAAACAAAAGGTTCTTTTCATTGCACTTGCCCATTCCGATTATAGTCTCGCCTGAATAATGAAGTGTCATATAAAGCCGCTTCATATTGAAAAAAGAAATTCCTTCGTTAAAAGAAAAATTTTTTACGGTTTCATTTTTTTCGATTATATTTAAATCACCCTTCAATGGCTGCACCAAATCATACGAAGCCGTACATCTTCTGAGGTTAGGAGACGGCATAACCTGAGTCAGTTCGCAGGATCTTTCATCGAACTTTGCACTGAAAACTGCATGCACTTCAGGACGATTTTTATCACCCTTTAAATTCAGGATTAGTGAAAGCCTGTTGTGCCTTCTGTCCCACGAAAAACGAATGTATCTGGATTTTGCAAAGCATGATGTTGAAGCCGCTTCCAGACTAAAAGGAATGAACTGTCGCTGAGGTCCTGTTACACAGTGATATGAATAGCGCTTGTGTGTTTCTATGTCCCAGAAAACAACTTCTACATATTCAAGAATTTTTGCATCAACGAAAAATATACAGCCAATATATGAACCTGTATAAAAATAATATGCCATTTTGCTTTTTATAAGTGTATCTGTTACAAATAATGGTAAAGCCCAGGTCCCAAAAGGTTTTCTTATTCCCCTGATGTCAAAAAATTTAGGGTGCCCTTTAAAAGTCCCGAAAATGGCTTTAGATTTTTTTATAAGTTTATCCGGCGCTTCGGATATTTCTCTCGTATACAAAATAACCTCATAACAAATTGATTTTTAAATTTTATCATATCAAGTCAGGAACTTTCAAGAGAAAAAAAAACGCCTGCAACAAATCAATTGCAAGCGTTAGTCAATTCAATAAAAACTAATTTAGCAAATTACTACAGAATTATCAGTATGAGAGAAAGGAGCTGGAATATATTTATCTGCTGCCCAATCATTTTCCCAATGCTTACCATCCAATAAATATCTGAACTGATATTCTTTTCCGGCTTCAAGAGCAATTTTTACAGAGAAGTTTCCATCTTTATTCTTTTTCAATGGTGTTTCTGTACTACTCCAGCTGTTAAAATCACCAGCGATTGTAACAGTCTGAGCTCCATGTGCTTCTTCCGATGAAACTGTAAATGTTACATTACATTTAGTTTTATCCTTTGAATACGATTTCTTTAAAGCCATTACGCAACTCCTTTAAAATATAATCTTATCGCTTCTAATCATAAACGATATAATCTTCTTAGCTATTAAATTCAATTTTATATCCATTTCCCCAATAACGCAATACAAAAATAATATTAAAAACTGTACATATACAATTTAGCCATAAGGATCGAATAAAAGCCCTGTTCTTTTACTTACAGATGAAACTTTTGATATACAGTAATTTATTCTTTATGCACAGAACTATGTTCTAAATAAACCTGTGTATAGCCGTACTGAGGATGGTTATAAAACCCGAAATTGCAGCCGTACACTTCTTTCAGAATTTCACTTTTCAGTAAAGCGCCGGTTTCTCCTGTAATGCATTTTTTCTGTTTTGGTAAAAGCATTAAATTATCTGTCAAAGAAGGAACTATGTTTAAATCGTGAATCGTGATTACAATTGATTTTTTTTCCTGCACTGAAAGTTTTTTCAAAAGCTCAATCAATTCTGCCTGATACACAAAATCCAGTCCCACAAAAGGCTCATCTAAAAGAATGATTTCCGGTTCCTGCGCAAGACAGCGGGCAATCCTTACCTTCTGCAATTCTCCCCCGCTCAAACTAAAAATCCGTCTGTCCTTAAAAGCTTCTATTTTTAAATATGTCATTATATCGTTCACAAAAGAATAATCGCTTTTAGAATAAAAACCATTCGAATGAGAATAGCGTCCTGTCAAAACCAAATCTTCTACAGTATAGTTCCACGCCATTTCTTCATTCTGTAAAAGATAAGCAATTTTTTTTGCAAGAGCTTTTTCTTTGTAAAATGAAAGGGATTTTTCATCTATACAGATTCTGTTTTTTTCATAATTTAAATTTTCTATATTGAGGCCGGCGATGCAGTTCAGGAGTGTTGATTTCCCGCTTCCATTAGGTCCGCAGACAGCAAGAATTTGTGAGCGATGTAAATCAAAGCTGCAGTCGAAAATAATCTGTTTTTTGTTCCAGTAAGCACACAGTTTTTTTGCAGAAAGAATTACATCAGACATTTTTTAATCCTCTCCTGGTAAACAGTAAACTGATGAAAAAAGGTGCGCCCAAAATAGACATAATCATTCCGACAGAAAGTTCAGCCGGTGCTATGACAATTCTGCAGAGTGTATCTGAAAATAAAAGTATTGTTGCACCCAGACACATTGAAAGCGGCATAAGTTTTTTTGGTGAAGGTCCGAATATGATTCGTACAACATGAGGTGCAATCAGTCCTACAAAGCCTATGGTTCCTCCGGCACAAACGGCAGCAGAAGTCGCAAGGGAGCCGCTTACAATCACCAGGAACCTCAAGCGCTTTATATTGATTCCAAGACTCTGTGCAGAAAGTTCGCCTCCTACAAGCACATTTAATTTTGGTGAAATAAAAAGCATCAGCACTACAGAAATAACTGCGGGAATAAAAATAAATTTAAGTTCAGTCCAGCCGCGCCCGCTAAAGCTTCCAAGCATCCACATATACATTGAATGAAGCTGCTTGTCATTTACAGAAAGTAAAATTGAAGTAAAGGCAGAGTACAAAGTTCCCAAAGCTGTTCCGCAAAGTAAGAGAGTTGCAGTCGATTTTCTTGCAAGAATATGAGAAGAAAGGATTGTAACAAACAGTCCCGAAAGAAGCGCTCCAAGAAATGCACCAAGATTTAAAATATAAACTGAAGAAATTAATTTAGGAAAACAGCAGACAGCAATTACAGCACCCAATGTGGCACCGCTTGAAAGGCCCATAATTCCAGGTTCAGCCAAAGGGTTCCTGAAATACAGCTGGAACACAGAGCCGCTTAAAGCTAAAAGAGTTCCTGCGATTAAAACTAAAACTGTTCGTGGAAGTCTTATGTTAAAAAAGATATGGCGCGAAAGTTTTACGCTCTCACTCAAAGCTTTTACCGGAGAAAAAATGTCAGACAGACTGATTTTTCTTACACCGCAAAAAAGTGAAAATGATAAAGCAAGCAATAAAAGTAAAATGAGAATTATAACTGCGGCAAAATCACTTTTCTTTTCATTCATAAAAATCTATTTGTGTATAAACTAAACCGGCAATATGTTTTACGGCATCAATTATTCTAGGTCCAGGGCGCGAAACTATATCTGAATCAAGCAGATATATCCTGTTATTTTTTACGGCTCTAATTTCCTTCCAGCCATTTCGCTTTTGAAAGTCACTGCCGGTAACTCC
>JAEELR010000230.1 GCA_016282835.1 Treponema sp.
AACAGAAAAAGAATTTCAACTGTAAATCCGGGAGGCTGGCCTCCAACAGTTTACAGAGAAAAATCAGCAGTTGCTTGTACAGCTGCTTAAATTTAGGGTGTTTTTAAACTGTACGAAAATTGACTTTTTCATACCAACAACATTCGTGTAGAAGCAATTTGCGTTTCAACAAACCTGTGTTACAAAAACCTCACAGTACAAAATTGGGTCAAAATTTCACCGGTACTAAGCATCAGGCAATTTCAAACTGTATCAAAACGATTCACCTGCTCCCTTTTTCCTGTAAAATCGCATCAAAAAAAATACTTTGCGAGCACGAAATAATCCCATCGGGGCAGGAAACAAGGCTCTATACAGGTTTACAAGCCCCCAAAAAAGCACATTCAGCACGAAAAAAGTTGGCACGCTATATGCTAATATACTAGTGAAGGAAAAAATTAAATCCTTCAAGCAAAATTCAAAACATAATCTGGAGGTATGATATGAACGAATTAGCACTTTTTAACAGTTTATTTGATGGTTTGGATGAGGACATTTACAATATGCCTTCAATCAATTTCAAAAAAGTTTTTCAGGCACCAAAGGTTGATGTTAAAGAAGATGATAACGCTTACACACTTTTAATGGACCTTCCAGGCAAAACTGAAAAAGATGTAAACATTGAGTTGAATCACAATGTACTGTCAATCTCTTCTCAAACAGAATCAACCAAAGAGGAAAAGAAAGAGGCAAAAGACGAAAAGAAAAATAAATGGCTCATTAAAGAAAGAAACTTCAGTCAATTCTCAAGAAGCTTTACACTTCCTGAAGATGTAGACGGCGACAATCTTTCTGCAAATGTTAAAAACGGAATCTTAACCGTAACAATGCCTCGAAAAGCCGCAGCTGTTCCAAGAAAGATTGCAATAACCTGCGCTTAAAACCCCTTTATAAAAACCCCTCTATTATAAAGTATATAGCACCTTGTAGACCTTCTACAGGGTGCTTTTGTTTTCTGTATTCCGTGCATTACTTCACAAAAAATGATAAAATCTTTACATATGAAACATCATTTTTTACGAATCCAAATTTTATTCTTAATCGCCTTAATAATCTCATGTAAATCAACCTCAGTAAATTTATATTCATCCCGTGAACAGGAAATAAATTCAATGCTTTTACAGACTTCAAAAGCAGCTTCTGAAAATGAAAAAGAAATCCTGATTAAAGAAATAATTTCAAAACTAACGCTAAAAGAAAAAATCGGCCAGCTGTTTATTATCCGCCCTGAAAGTCTTGATCCTTCCCTCAACTGTGAGCAGGTAGAAAGTCTGTATGAATACGGCTGCAAAAACATTTCACCGCAAATGAAATCCTTTTACAATGAGTATCCTGCAGGGGGCTTTATAATCTTTGGAAAAAACATTGCTTCCCCTTCCCAGCTGAAAAGCTTAAACGACTCAATCCACAGCCTCAGTCCGCTCTACCCTTTAATTTATACAGATGAAGAAGGAGGAAGAGTTGCCCGCCTTGCAAGAGTGAAAAAGCTTCACATAAAGCAAACTCCACCTATGGCAGAAATTGGAGAAACACAAGACCCGCAAAATGCCTATGATGCAGCCTTTAAAATTTCAAAATACCTCAAAAAATATAAAATCGACGTTGACTTTGCCCCTGTTGCAGACATTAATTCAAATCCCAAAAATAAAGTAATTGGCGACAGAGCCTTTTCCAGCGACCCGAAAACTACAGGTAAAATGCTTGTTTCATTTATAAAGGGTCTGAATGCAAACGGAATTCAGGGCTGCCTTAAACACTATCCCGGACACGGCGACACAGAAAACGACACCCACCACGGTTATGCAGAAACAAAGAAAACCTGGCAGGAACTTTTGGACTGTGAATTAATTTCATTTAAAGCAGGAATTGAATGCGGCTCAAACTTCATAATGACGGCACATATTTCTGCTCCAAAAATCACAGGCGATACAATCCCCGCAACGCTCTCAATAGAATTACTGGAAAAGCTAAGAAATGAACTAAACTACAAAGGCGTTATTGTTTCAGATGCAATGAACATGGGAGCAATAAAAAATAATTTCGAAAATGATGAATCAACCGTCCTGGCAATTCTAGCCGGAATAGACTGCATTCTAATGCCTTTTGATTACAGGAGCTCTTTCGAAGCAGTTTTAAAAGCCGTAGAAGAAGGCCTCATAAGTGAAAAAAGAATTGATTACAGTGTAGAACGAATCCTAACCGCAAAAGTCGTGGTGGTTGAGTAGGCAACGCCGTATCGAAACCACGTGTTTCAGGATCTGTACTCGCCATCATATACATTGCGGTGGTTGAGTACTTTTGAACGCAAGTTTCTTCTACACTTAAGTTATTTTTACTAAGAAAACACTACTGCATCATCCGCCCCTGCGCCCTTCATTAGCACTCACCGTCCTCGTTTCACTGCGGTCGGCAAGGGGCTCCGCGGCGTGCTCATTTTATGGTGTGGTGGTTGAACTCGCAAAGCGTGTGGTGGTTGAGCGTGTCGAAACCACGTGTTTCACAATGACCATCTCGCGCGGTGGTTGAATTCGCAAGGACTGCGGTCATTGAGCCTGTCGAAATGACCATCGGTATAGAATAATCCGTCACTTCGATCTTGTTTCGGAATCAGTACTACACAGATGCTGAACTAAACTCAGCATGACAAAAACCCACTCACACTGAATGCTTGAAATAATTTTCGTCACCCTGAATTTCAAAATACCCGTCACCCTGAATTTATTTCAGGGTCTCTATGACAAGTCACTTAGTATTTTGCACATCAGCCTACAATTTTTCTCCTTTATATTCCGCTCCCGAAAATTCCTTCAGAATAAAAATCGTTGCCGTAATAAATGCAAGTGCATCAGCTATACAGCCGGCATACATCATTCCGTCAATTCCCCAGATAAGCGGCAAAATTACAATCAAAGGAAGCAAAAAAATTATTTGTCGTGTCAAAGAAAGAAACAATCCTGTTTTAGGCTTTCCAATAGAAGAAAAGAATGTTGAAGTAAGGGGCTGAATATTATTTACAAAAGTACAGAACATATAGATTCGCAAATATCGCACGGCAAATTTTATATAAAGCTCAGAACCTTTTCCAAAAAGTAAAATAATCTGCTTCGGAAAAATCTGGAACATCAAAAATGCAAAAACAGAAATACAAACTCCTGCATTACGCGCTTTTCTATAAGCCTCCTGCGTTCTAGAATAATTTTTTGCCCCATAGTTAAAGGAAGCAATCGGCTGCAGGGCGTGAGAAAGTCCTATACAAAACGAAAAATATAATTGAGCCAGCTTTGTTGAAATGCCGACTACAGCAATAGGAATATCAGCGCCATAAGGAGAAAGGGAGCCATAATGCTTTAACGAATTATTTAAAACGATTTGTACAAACATCATCGCTATCTGATTAAGCCCATTACTCATCCCCAAATTTGCAATGCGTCCAACCGTCCTGACTTGAATTTTAAAATCCGAAGGCAAAAGCTTTACTGTCTTAAAACGGAATATATGAAAGCAGGCAATTGATGCAGCGGTCACTTGGCCAATAACAGTTGCAGCAGCAGCTCCTTTCATTCCCCAGCGAAAAACAATTACAAAAAGTGCGTCTAAGATTACATTTAAAATTGCTCCGGTTAAATTGCAGGTCATTGCTACTGCAGGTTTCCCGTCCGCCCTGATAAGATGCCCGCCACAGATTGAAAGAATCAGGAAAGGAAATCCAAATGAAGTAATGCGTGTATACTCCATTGCATAAGGTAAAATATTTTCAGTCGAACCAAAAAAACGCAGCAGAGGCTCTAAAAAAATTTGTGAAATTAAAAATAAAATTATTCCTACAGAAGTGCCGCATATAAAAGAGTTGCCGACATATTTTCCCGCTTCCTTTGGTTTTCCCGCACCCATTGTTAAGTTAAAAGCAGCCGCCCCGCCGATTCCAAATAAAAGTGAAGCCGAAGTACACATGATTGAAAGAGGAAAAGCAATATTAGTTGCAGCGTTTCCAAGTTCACCTACAAAGTTCCCGATAAAAATTTGATCTGCAATATTGTACAGACCCGTAACAAGCATCGCTATTATAGAAGGAATAGAAAACCTTACTAACAACTTTGAAACTTTTTCTGTACCTAAGGGATTCCCCGCTGATTCTATACTTTGTGTTTCCATAATCATATTTTTATACTCGAAACAAATTATTTTTGCAAACGCTACCCAAACATTCCCCACGGTGATTGAGCAAACCATCCTCGTCACCACGAACTCGCAAGGACTGTGGTGGTTGAGCGTGTCGAAACCACGTGCTTCACAATGACTATCCCTGTCACCACGAACCCGCAAAATATGTGGTGGTTGAGCGTGTCGAAACCACGTGCTTCACAATGACCATCCCCGTCATCCTGAACTCGTTTCAGGATCTGTATTCGCCATCACATACAGCATCCCCACCCTCATTCATTTTAAAGCTCATTTCAATCTCCACAAAAAAAACAAAAAAACTTCTCCATTCTTAATTTTTTTTAAAACACGAATAAAATTTCACACCTATAATTTTCTCTGTAAGGGTTAAAAAGTTAATTTGAACTCTAATAATCTGCACACACTAATTTTTTAATAAACCTTATTTATGCTGCTAAAAAATAATAAGGAGATTTTTATGAAAAAAAGTGCAATATTTTACACTTGTCTATCAGCAGTTGCTGCAATGCTGATATCGTTTACCGGATGTAACCAACAGCTTTCAGGTGTTGATTTCGAAAATGAACTAGAAGATGCATCAAGCCGTGCTGTTTACAAATCAAGTCTTAACTACAATGTAATCTATACAAGAAGTTTAAGCTATATTCCTCACCCTGAGTATTACACACACATCAATCTTTTCTCTCTTAAACTTACAAATGGAAGCGGTGGTCTCGACAGTTCAAAATTCTTCTCAAGATTCCCAAAAGACACTCTAAGAAACTTCAAGAGCAATACCGGCTATACAGGTAAACTTATGCTCTGTTTGGGAAGTGATGCTGAACAGGCTGCTTATATTTACAAATCATCAGTTAATGATGCTACAGGTTTTATCAATAAGGTAATCAATGATTATGTTATTCCTTATGGTCTTGACGGAATTGACCTTGACTGGGAATATTTCTCTGGCGATTTCTCTAAGTACTCAGAATTTAAAGGATATACATACGATCAGTTCAATAGTGAATACAACAGGTTCGTTCCAAAAATGAGAGATGCACTTAAAGCTAAAGGCCTCGCATTTACAGTTGCAGTTCCAGATACTTCATCATTTGTAAAAGCAAACAAGGACGCTATGAAAAAAGCTGATTTCGTAAATGTTATGTGCTATAGCCCAGACAGCTTCTCTGATGCAAAGAGCGCAATGTCAACTTACTCAAGCTATATCGATAAGTCAAAGCTTGCATTTGGTATTCCATTCTATGAAGAAGGAAACAGTGAATCAGAAGTAAAGCGCCGTGTTGAATACATCAGGGACAATAATTATGGTGGCCTTATGATTTTCTGTGCTGATGATGATAAGGAAGGAAAGTTACAGAAAGTTGCATATAATTTGATTAAGAAAGACAGCTCTGACAACAACAACAACAACAACAACAATAATAATAATAACAATAACAACAACAATAACAACAGCTCAACAACAATGACTGTTGGATTCAGCAACCTTAACCTTATTACAAAATCAGAAATGCAGGAAAGCTGTGCTCGTGGAACAGTTGCAACAGCAGTAAGTTCTTCTACTGGAAATCATATTTCAAAAGTAACAAAGAACTCTACATATCAGGTTAAACTTAATACAGGTACTGGCCGCTACACAATTGATTTCTATATCCACATCAAAGATGCACCAAAAGGATATAACCCAATCTTTAATGTAAGAACAAGCTCTGACAAAATTAATAAGTTAAACGCTGTTGACTTCATTAAAGAAGATGGCTCAAAGAAAACTTTACTTGACAATGTTACAGCTATTACAAAATTCTCAACAAACTCAAGTAGTTTCCAGAATATTTGCACAAATCATTCTATCAATGATAAAAAAGGATGGTTACATTTCCAGTTTGAAGCTTCAAGCAAAACAACAACTTCAGACTACATCATTCTGGACAACATTACTTTTACAGAATAATTAAGTAGAAGGTATAGGTTTACCGCTACTTTTTTAGTTGGGAACTGTCTGAAAGGTTTTCCCTGTGAATTAAGACGGTCGTAGATACAAGGCAAACGACAAGTACTTAAGAAACACATAGAACTTTTCAGGCAGTTTTTCTTTTTAAACAAAAGCCCATGTGGTGGTTGAGCCCGTCGGGGCAACGCCCGCAACCACCTGATAAATATTTACATTAAACAAAATTCCCCACAAAGTCCAAATTTTATAGTAAACATCACTTTTTTTTATTATTATTATAGATTTCAGGGAAATCTAACTCCCGCACATTTTTTATAAGGAGATATTGTATGAAATTTACCAGATTAAATTTATTTTTCATTACAATAGTTTTTTCATTAATCTGTTCTACAGGTTGTACTATAGAAGGAAATTACAACACAAATCCTGACTCACAGCAAAATGAAAAAAATCAAGAAGCACGCAACAATGAAATAGCTGCTAAAAACGCAGAGGCTAAATTAAACGCCGAAGCAAAGAGAAACAACGAAACAAAATTAAATGAACAGGCAAAATTAGATAATGAAGCAAAAAGAAACTTGCAGGCTCTGAAAAACATCGAACAGAAGCTTGAAGTATTACAAAACGCAATTGCCGCTCAAAACAATGAGGCTCTCGCAAACAAAGAAGCTGCCCTTAACGCAGAAGCCTTGAACAACTACATTTTCGCACATCTTGAAGAACTCAGACAGGAAATCCTGAACAACATAATCGCTGCAAAAAATGCAGAGGCAAAAGCAAATAATGAAGTTCAGCAAAATAAACTTGCAGCCAAGAATGCAGAAGCTAAGGCAAATAGTGAAGCTCAGGAAAATGCAGTTGCTTCACAAAACGCAGAAGCAAAGAAAAATCTTGAAGCACTTGAAAACATTGCAAAGCAGCTCGAAGTATTACAAAACACAATTGCCTCTCAAAACGCAGAAGCCCTCGCAAACAAAGAAGCTGCCCAAAACGCTGAAGCACTTAACAACTACATTTATGCACATCTTGAAGAACTCAGACAGGAAGTTCTAAACAATATAATCGCAGCACAGAACGCAGAAGCAGCCGCAAATATAGAAGCAAGAAACAATGCAATCGCATTAGCCGCTCTTGGAATCCAGGTGAACCCTTCGGACAATATTACAGTAACAATTCAGGAAAATCCCGAAATTGAAGTTTTAAGCGCAGTTCAGAGCACAGGAAAAGTTACATTTACTGCAGAAGACGGATTTACAAATTACAAATGGTATGTAAACGGATTTAACGGTGTTCAGGCTACAAGCCGCGTATTTGAACTTAACACCGCAAATCTTACGGGCGGAACTTACACAGTTACTGTTCGTGCAGAAAAGAACGGAATTACTTTCTCTGCTTCGTCTTATGTTGTACTCGACAAAACAGCTCCGGCAAGGGTTTCTAACCTCCGCGTAACTTCTGTAAACACTTCTGAAAACAAAGTTTCACTTGCCTGGACAAATCCTTCTGACAGCGACTTTTCAAAAGCCGTAGTTTACTGGACAGAATCAGACGGACAGCACAGTAAGGAAGTTACAGGAACAGCAGGAGCAGCAGCTTCAACAGAAGTTTCGGTTTCTAATGCAGCAAACACTTACGAATTTAAAGTTAAGGCTGTTGACGAATTCGGAAACGAAAGTTCTTCTAAGTATGTAAGTTCTACAATGGTAATGAAGGTAGTTTCTGACGGAAGCTATGATTTAAGTACATCAAAGAGATGGAATACTTCAATTTCCGGATTCAATTGTGCTGATGTCGGAAAGAGCTTTTCATTCAAGTTTAAGTTTATCAATGACGGTGCTTTTAGCTTTGCTAATGAGAGCGGAAGGTTATATGTAAGAACAAACAAAGAAAAATTTGTTTATTGGTCTAGTGGTACAGGATCATGCGAAGCTCTTTCTGGAGACTGGGACGGATGGTATGAAGTTAAGGGAACGATTTCAAATTCAGCAAACTCAACATTTGCAATTGTCATGAATGGTGATGATGTATCTGGAAGCCCATTGTTCTCTAATGCAGCCCTTTATATTACGGACTTTAAGTTTGGAACTGAAGGTGCAATGGAAACAGTTAAAAACTCAAGTCTTTCTTTCGGAGTCTATGAATCAAACATCACCCCGGTTAAGAGTTACGTAACTCTTTCTGACGCAAACTAACAGGAGGTAGTAGAAATGAAAAAGAACATTCTTTCAATTATAAAAAACCTTGTACTTGCAGCTTCTGCCTTAATGTGCTTTTCGTGTGCACAGAACCTTGATTTTAACAAAGATTCTGCTATACCAGGAAAGACAAAAGTTATTATAGGTATCGGCTCAGCAGAACGCACTGCATTCCCGAATTATAATTCAGCAGATTTTACAGATATTGTTTTAAGCGGAAAAGTTCACGGAGCAGACGCAGATGAAACAACTTACGGACAGTGGGCATCTCTTACAGCTTCATCAAGTGTTGGAATGCATCCTGCAATTTACGACCTTACGCTTACTGCAAAAGCAGGCGGATTTACTTATAAAGGCACGCTCGAAAACCAGGATATTTCCGGCACTTCTGTTACACTTAGCTTCCCGATGAAAATGTATTCAGTTGATTCATCTGAACTTTCTGGAACAGGAAGCTTTGAAGTTAAACTTGCATTCAAAAGCACTGATGTAACAAAAGTAAAGGCTACACTTTACACAGTTACAAATTCTAATGAAGAAATTGTAAGTGATTATTCAGACAAAAATATTTCCATTACCACAGGCGACGGAACAGACGGAATTTCTTCTTCATACAAAGTTGCCGTAACTTCAGAAGAAAATCTTGCGGGCGGACACTACGTTGTTAAATGGGATCTTTATGCAGGAAACATAAAACTTGTAAACAAAGATTCTGTATTCGAAGACATTTACATCGACAGCGGAAAAACAAGTAAGAGCGTTAAAAAGCTTGATTCAACAGAAGAAAAATACAACCTCACATTCAATCTTAACGGCGGTTCATGGAAAGACAGTTACACAGCACCATCTGCTTACAGCCGCATAGAAAAACCTGCTCTGCCACAGGAAGCAAATCTTAACGAAAAAAACGGATTTACTTTTGACGGCTGGTACACAGACGCTGATTTCTCCGGCAGTACAGTAACTTCTATTTCTGATTCAACTTCGGGAGACCTTACTTACTATGCAAAGTGGACTGCAAAAACAGGAAGTCTTTCTTTAACAGGAAACATGGACGGAGCAGAGTTCAGGTTCTGTTCAGCACCAACAAGCTTTAAGGCAGATGAAGATGTTATTCTTCCACGCCCTGTAAAAGAAGGCTACAACTTCCGCGGATGGTATACTGATCCTGCTAAGGCAAACGGAACTGAACCAGAAGTACTTGGTGACCGTATTGCACGCACAAGCAAAATCCCTTATGCAGAAAACGTAACTCTTTATGCAAAGTGGGAACC
>JAEELR010000020.1 GCA_016282835.1 Treponema sp.
CTTCTGCAAAGTCGCAATAGGCTTCATCAACTATAAACACTTTATCTTTTGGGGCTGCAAGAATCATCTGTTCAACTTCTGCTGTTGTTAAGGCAATCCCTGTAGGAGCGTTTGGATTTGCAAAGATTATGGCACTGTCTGTTTTGTTTGCCATTTCAAGCATTTTGTCCTTGTCCAAAGTCCAGTCTTCTTTTAAAGGAATTTGATTCATCGGTATGTTGTAATAGCCGCAATAAACCGGATAAAAACTATAAGTGAAGTTTGGTAAAACTAAAGGCCTGTCCGAATCGAAAAAAGTGTAGAAGACAAAGCTTAAAACTTCGTCGCTTCCATTTCCGCAAAAAATATTTTCTTCTGTAAGCTTAAAATTTAATTTTTCTTTTGCTGAAGGATTCGAAAGTACTCCGCCAGTTTCATTTAACATTCGGGCAATTTCTTTTCTGAGTTCAGTTGAATCCGGGTCGGGATAAAGTCCCAGCTTTGCACTGTTTTCCGTTACAGCTTTTTTAACTGCTTTAATAACATTTTTGTGCGGCGGATATGGGTTTTCGTTTGCATTAAGCTTTATGTAGACTCTGTCTTTTGGCTGTTCACCTGGAACATAAGGATTTAAATTTTCTAGTCGTTTTGCAAGCATTTTGTTTTGCCTCTTTTAGTTGATTGTTAATTTTATTCAATTAAATAAAGGCTTTCAAGTGAGGTGTGAATTAGTGTGATGACGGGTTGGAGTGGTTGTGAGGTCATGCTGAATTTATTTCAGCATCTGTACGGAGAGTTATTTCTGTTACAGATCCTGAAACAAGTTCAGGATGACATGTTATTGCGGATTAAGGATGACAAGTTGTTGCGGATTCAGGATGAAGGAGATACTTGCAAATATAGTGATTTCGACAGGCTCAATCACCGTATTATTCAGCAGGCAGGTTGATTAGAGTTTTTGTTTTATATAGAATACAGTCCCGATGGCGCAGTTTATGATTCCTCATAACTCTCCTGCGCGGTATAAGTTAAAATTCTTATGGAGGCAGTATGAATAAATTCAAATCGTTTTTTAAAAACCTTTTAAACGATTACAAAATCCTTTTGAGAAACATTCCTTCTTTAACAATCACTTTATTTATTTTATCAGTTGTGTGTGCAAATCTTATGGCTAACAAAGAACTTGTGTCCTACAAGTATCTTGCACTGGACTGCGGTTTTGTCTTTAGCTGGATTATGTTTATCTGCATGGATGTAATCTGCAAAAGATGGGGCGCTAAGGCTTCTATAAAAGTTTCCATTCTTGCACTTGCCGTAAATCTTCTGGTATGCGCAAGCTTTGCACTTCTTTCAAAAGCTCCCGGTATGTGGGGCGAATTCTATACGAGTGAAAATCCTGAAGTAAACAAAGCACTCAATGCAACCTTTGGCGGCTCCTGGTATGTTGTTCTTGGTTCGGCACTTGCTTTTACGATTTCTTCTATTGTAAATGCACTTTTAAACATTAGAATCGGCAGCTCGCTCGAACGAAAAAAAATTAAGGGCTTTGGTGCGTTTGCAATCCGTTCATACATTTCTACTCTCGTTGCACAATTTGTGGATAATTTTGTTTTTGCTACAACTGTTTCTAAAATTTTCTTTGGCTGGACATGGACTCAGGTTTTTGTTTGTTCTGCAATTGGTGCTGTGTGTGAGCTTTTATGTGAAGTGCTTTTCGGAGGCTTCGGCTACAAGGTTGTGTGCAGCTGGGAAAAAGATAATGTCGGAAAGGAATACTTTGATTATGTTGAATCTAAAAATACAGATAAACAGAATTGATGAGGGGCTTTTATGAATGTAGTTATTACCGGAACTTCAGGCGGAATTGGTAAGGCGACTGCAGAATTATTTTTGCAGCAGGGGCATAAAGTTTCTGGCATAGACATAAAGGAAGCTTCTATTGTTCATGATTTGTATAAACATTTTGTTGCGGATATAAGTAAAGCAGAGACACTTCCCGAAATAAGTGATGTAGAAATTCTTATAAATAATGCCGGGGTTCAAACTGCCAGCGGGAAAGATATAAATGTCAATCTTCTGGGAACGATGAATGTAACAAAAAAATATGCTTTTCAAGATGCAATAAAATCGGTGCTGTTCAATGCTTCTGTCTCTGCGCTGACCGGGAATGAGTTTCCTGAATACGTTGCGTCTAAAGCCGGGGTTGTTGGATATATGAAGTACTGCGCGATTCGTCTTGCAAATGAATATAAGGCAACCTGTAACGCTTTGTGCTTTGGCGGCGTTCTTACCGAATTAAATAATGTGGTAACGGAAAATCCTTTGTTATGGAAAAAAGTGATGGATGTTACACCGCTGAAAAAATGGATGGATGTAAAAGAAGCTGCTCAATGGTGTTTATTTCTTACGACAGTAAATACTTTCTGTACAGGACAGGCTATAGATGTTTCCGGCGGAGAAAGGAATTGTGCTGATCTTTTTGTCTGGGAGTAATGGCTGATAGTGGGACAGATCCTAAAATAAATTCAGGATGACAGACTGGTTTTGTCACAAGCGGCTTATGGGACAGATTCTGAAATGAATTCAGGATGACAGACTGGCTTTGTCACAAGCGGCTTATGGGACAGATTCTGAAATGAATTCAGGATAACAGATTGTTTTGGACGGAACTGCACTTTGCACTTATAAAAAAAAGTAAAACCATATAGCATTGTGATTAGAGAGGATGAAAAATGGCAGATACTTTTAGTCACAATATAGTGGAACAATATGGAGTGCTTTCTACTGCAAAAAGCGGCTGGAATACTGAATTCAATTTAGTTGCCTGGGGAAATTATGATGCAAAGTATGACATAAGGCCCTGGTCACCGACGCATGATAAAATGGGAAAAGGGATTACGCTTACCAGAGAGGAACTTTCGGAGCTTAGAAATATTTTAAATAAAATGGATTTGTAGAAGTTACACTGTACAGATTGTGAATACAGATGCTGAAGACGGAATGGTTTGTGATTCTGGTGGTGGCGGGCGTTGCCCCGACCCCTTCGACTACGCTCAGGGACCATGCGATTATTTTTACTGTACAGGTGGTTTCGACGGGCTCAACCACCACAGGCTAGACTACTCAACCACCGCAGAAACTTCGTATTCCTGGGGGAAGAGGCCGTTTTTAATTACGATTGAATAAACTAAAAGCGTTAAGTATGTTTCTTCAAGCTGTGTTCCTGAGTCTCTGATTTTCATATCAATAAAAGTTAGCAATGCCAGGATTGAAGAAACTGCACCCTGCGACCAGGTTTTTGACGCTTTTGTATATTGATTCTTTTTTGTAACGCTTGTGAAACCGTTAGACTTTAATACTGATTCACTTGGATTTGAATCTTTTGAATGAAGCAGATTCCATAAGCGCAGCTGTCTGAAACAGTATGTAAGTCCTGCGATTAAAGAGGTTCCGTTACTGTCTTTAGAAAGTTTTATCTTATTCAAAATCTCTATACAGTTTTCAAAACGCTCCTGGCTGGATTTTGTGTTTTCTGTCATTGCATCAAATAAGGTAAAAGCATTTTCTTCCCTGTTGTGGGAAAGAATTTTATCGACATCGCTGCAAGTGATTGTATGATCTTTTTCGAAAAGGCAGAAAAATTTTGAACACTCAATTTTTAAGCTTTCTGTATTGTTTTCGACCATATCAAGAATCTGCTCAACGGCATCATTTGAAATAGAAAGCCCGTTCTTCTTAAAAAAGTTCTGGACCCATGCATTCTTTTTTGATTCAAACATTTCCCAGAAGATTTTTTTGTGATTGGAAGGAACTAAAGAATCCAGTTTTTTTTCTACAGAATTTTCATCGCTTACTAAGATTAAAGTGTTTGTGCTTTCAGCGGCGCCTTTTATCCAGGAAGAAAGCAAATCGATTTCGGCTTTAAGTTTAATTAATTCAGCATTTCTTAGAACGATAAATAATGAAGAGGAGAACAAACTTACATTCTGCAACTGAGCAACTACATCAGCAATTCTTACATCACTTGCAAAATATTTATATACATCAAGCTGCCCGTATTTTTTTTCAGCGGCCTTCTGCAGGTTTTCTATTGCTTCATTTTTTTCACCAAGCTCAGGCCCCGTAAAAAGATAAATTTGTACTTCACTCATTGAAACAAATATACCCTGAAATTATTCTTCGTCAAATTTTGATTCAAATAAATTTACAATGGCATCAGCTGCCTGTACTTCATCTGAACCTTCGCATTTAAGAGTCATTGATGTGTTGTATCCAGCTGCCATAGTGATTACGCCCATAATAGATTTTGCATTTACAGTTGTTGTATCTTTTTCAAGTATTACTTCGCAACTGAATTTATTTGCAGTCTGAGCAATTAAAGCAGCAGGTCGTGCGTGAATTCCTGCACGATTTTGTACAATCAATGTTTTTTCTACCATAATTTTCCTTTCCTTAATATATTAATATGAATCATCAGAACCATTGTAAACATTTTTTGCCTGCCCTGATTCTATCCATTTCAGAATATTATTATTAAATTCAATTGCTGAATAATAACCCATAGATTTCAATCGTTCATTCATTGCAGCCGCTTCAATTATAATCGGAAGATTTCGGCCAGGTTTTACAGGAATTTCGATAAGCGGAATTTTTACGCCCAGAATATCCGTGTACATTGTTTCTGTTCCAAGCCTGTCATAAACTTTGTCCTGATCCCAGGTCTCAAGCTTTACCACAAGCTGAACTTCTTTCTGTTCACGAATGGCACCAACTCCGTATAGCTGCGAAATATTTATTATACCAAGTCCGCGGATTTCCATGTGGTGACTAACCTGACGATTGGCACCCTGACCTAAGATTGTATTTCCGTTTACACAGCGCATTTCGACAACATCGTCTGCAACAAGCCGGTGACCTCTTTGAACAAGTTCGAGGGCCGTTTCACTTTTACCAACACCACTGTCGCCTATAAGTAAAATGCCGATACCGTATACTTCAATTAAAACTCCATGCCCTGTTTTTGTTGGAGCAAATAGATTTGAGAAAACGCGAAGAAGTCTTGTAGAAAATTCTGTTGATTCTAAATCGGTCTGGAGCACAGGACAGTTTGCAATTTCTGCGATTGTTAAAAATATTTGTTTTGGAGCTAAGGAGCGCGTAAATACAACGCAGGGAATATCCATTGAAAAAAACTTTTTTATAGATTCTATATTGTTTTCTTTGATTAGGTTTTCAAGATATGCTACTTCGCCGCGACCAAAAACCTGTACTCTTTCAGGAGCAAAGGCTTCGAAAAATCCTGATAAAGCAAGCCCCGGTCGATTTATATCAGGAACTTTTAATTCTCTGGATAAACCGATTCTTCCGGCAATGCATTTTAGATTAAGTGAGTCATGTCCTTTAAGATTTAGATCTAACAAATCTAATACAGTAATTTGTTTTGTCGACATATAGCGCTAGTATACTGACTAGAGCAAGGTTTCTCAAGCACTTCGTTTGTTTTATTGAATCAATGCCGGGTTCTTAAAAAGTGATTTATGACGCAAATTTCTTCTACACTTAAGTTATTTCTACTAAAAAACCATTCTGAACATCATCCGCCCCTACGCCCTTCGCGATTTCGCTCATTCCTCCGCTAACGCTTCGGAACTAACGGGGCTCCACGGCGTGCTCACTTTCTTGGAGGAAAGAACACCACTACTTGCGAAGCGTGGTTTTCTTTCCCCCAAACCCCTAATCTTTCCCGCACGCTTTAAACGGAGTATTTCACATTGTTGAGGTGTATAAAGTATATGCTACCTCTGAATATTTCATACTTTCTGCTTTTTTTTTTATCTACTAAAAAAGTTCTAAAATTTTCTCATTTGTTCCAAAATTTTTAATAAAAATATCAAACCAATGTATATATATAAATAAAAGCAAAAATAAAAAACAGGAGGTTCTCATGGAGAACACTAAATACCGTGATTCAGTATTCGTAGATTTATTTATGAAGGACATTCATGCAAAAGAAAATTTCTTATCGCTTTACAATGCACTCCACGATTCTGATTTAAAACTTAGTGAAGTTTCAATCGAAAGTGAAATAATCGACCAGACGTTGTATCATACTTATTACAATGACGTTAGTTTTAAAATTAATGGAAAACTGATTGTCCTTGTCGAACATCAGTCTACAATAAACGAGAATATGCCCTTACGCTTTCTTGATTATGTTGTTCGTCTTTACGAAAGAATTGTACCACAGGAACACCGCTATAAAATGAATCTGGTTCACATCCCGACTCCAGAGTTCTATGTATTTTATAACGGAACTGATCCATATCCGGACATTAAAACGCTTCGCCTTTCAGATGCATACATCAAGGAACAAGCAAGGCCTCAGTTAGAACTTACAGTAGATGTTTATAATATCGCCTCTCCGCATCCCGAAAAACCTTTGACGGTATTAAACAAGTGTGATATTTTAAAACAGTACTGTAAGTTTGTAGAAAAGGTAAGAGAACTTAAAAATGAAAAATCTGCAAATCCCATTACAGATGCAATTTCTTACTGCATAAAAAACAATATTTTAGCTGAGTACCTTAAACGAAAAAGCACGGAGGTAGATAATTTGTTAGTAGCCAATTACGATTATGAAACAGACATAAGAGTTCACGCCGAAGAAGCTGCCGAAAAAAAAGCAAGAGAAACTGCACTTAAAATGTTAGAAGACGGCATTCCAATTGAAAAAGTTGCAAGTTATTGTACAATTTCCGTTGAACAGATAAAGGCATTACAGACGGAAAGCCAGAAAATATCATAAACACGACACGACTCTGCCCTCAGTGAGTTTTCAAATACCACAACAAATGAGCACGCCATGGAGCCCCTGAGTACTGAACGAAGTGAGGTATGAGCGCAATGCGCGAAGGGCGCAACGGCGGATGATGTATGAATGTTTTCTTAGCAGATATAACTTTAGTGTAGGTGAAACTTGCGTTCCAAAAAACCTGCGTTCAAAAAAATAAAAAAATTCTTGACGGATACACTTGCATGCGCTATATTCTATTTAGATAAACTTCTAATTAGATATTTTTCAAATTAGAACTATTTCTAAATGCTTTTCAGGAGGAGCGTATGGATTTACATGTTCAAAATTCTGTGATGGTAAGTTTTATTGTCAGTGCCGTTTTAGGAGTGCTTCTGACAGCTGCGGGTTTTGTTTTTATGCGAAAAAAATTTAATGCAAGGATTAAACCATTTTTTGTTGGCTGCATTACATTTATTCTTTTTGTAAGTATAGAAAGTCTATGCAATTCACTTTTGTTTAAATCGAGCGCTGGTGGTGTGATTCAGTCTAAGACTTTTCTTTTCGCACTGGTTGGCGGCATTCAGGCAGGACTGTTTGAGGAGATGGGCCGCTTCTTTGCATTCAAGTGTATCCTGAATAAATCTAAAGATGATGATTCTACAGCTTTGATGTATGGTGCAGGGCATGGAGGAATTGAGGTGATTGTAATTTTTGTTGTTACAATGATTACAAATTTAGTTTTGTCACTTCTTATAAATAATGGAATGACTTCTGTAATTACTTCCTCACTGCCAGCTGAACAAGTTCCGGTTATGCAGCTTCAGTTAGAAAAACTTGCGGGTACAAAAGTTTATGAAAGCTTTCTTGGATTTTTTGAACGAATCAGTGCACTTTTATTTCATATTGCAGGCTCGGTTTTAGTCTGGATTGCGTGTAAAGATAGGAAAAATATCTTCTATCTGTTTATAGCAGTCTTTGCACACGCTTTGTTTGATTTTCTTGCTGTTATTTTTGTAAAGAATAATGTTAATGCATTTTTACTGGAACTTGTTCTATTTGCATTTTCTGCTTTGTATTGTGGTCTTGTATATTTCCTTTCTAAGAAGAATGGACTTTGTTTTTCAAATAAAACTGTTGAAAAAGCTGAGGAAATATAATTATGGCTTTTCAGGATACTTTTAAGGCTTTATCTGATCCTGTCAGGAGAGAAATCCTTTTGATGTTAAAAGAAGGCCGGAAATCTGCAGGGGAAATTGCTTCGAAATTTGATATGACGGCAGCAACAATGTCGTATCATTTTTCTGTGCTGAAAAAGTCTGAATTAATAGAAGAAACTAAGTATAAAAACTTTGTTTATTACGATTTGAATACATCGCTATTTGAAGAGATGATGCTGTGGTTTTCGCAGTTCAGTGGGAAGGAGAAAGAATCAAACAAGAAAAAAAATAAATCTACTGCTTCTACAGATTCTACAGATTCTACTGATTCTACTGATGCGAAATAAAATGATCAGTCTGAAAAATTAAAGAGAGGAATTTATTATGAGTGAAAATGAATTTGAAAAAGATCAGAGTCAGATGAAGGACGAACAGGTGATGAATGAAAATAGAAACAAAAGAAGTGATATTGTTTCAACTGTCATTACTTCAATAATTTGTCTTTTGCCGATTGCAATTGGACTTATTCTATGGAATAAACTTCCGGAAACTATGGTCCGCCACTGGGGCTTTAATGGACAGCCTGACGGATACAGTTCAAAATTCGTTTGTGTTGTTGTGTTCCCGGTGCTTCTTACTTTTTTACAAATATTTATGGTTATAACTTTATTCTTTAAGAAAGAAACAGCTTCAAAAAAATTCAAGAATGTGTATTTCTGGATTATCCCTATGGCTTCTGTGATTGTGAGCTTTCTTATGTATGCTTTAAATTTGGGAATACAGGTTAATATATTTTTCTGGGTGAATGTTTTTGTTTCATTGCTGTTTATGGTTTTAGGAAACATTCTTCCAAAGTCTCCTGTAAATCAAATAAAAGTAACAGTTCCACATGCAATTAAAGACGATGAAAATAAAGTTGCTTCTATGAAAAAAATGATTGCACGCCGTTATGGGCTTGTTCTTTTTATTGCAGGATTATTTATGCTGGTAACGAGTTTTACGCCTTTTGTAAAATGGACAATGCTTGGCGGAATTGGGTTTATAATTCTTGGAGCAATTGTTTCTGCTATAATTACCGCAATTCAGTTCAAGAAAAGCTGATTGAGAAACGGCACCTGGCGGCTTAACGGGATTGTCCTGCTGCCAGGTTGTAATTTATTTTTCTTTATACACTTCTACATAATCTACATAAAAATGTGCGGGCAGCTGCGAAGGGTCTATTTCACCACCCCACTTTCCAAACTCTGCTGAAATAATCATATAGCTTGGTACTTCACAAACTTCTTTACCATATTCTTCTGCGGGGAAATTAAAAATCATATGGCTTTTGTCTGTGCCGTCCATAAAGAATTTGTAGCCGGTTTTATCCCACAAATACCACACTTCATGATAATCCTTGTAAAAGTCGTTATAAAGGTGATGAGTAAAATCGCTGGCACTTTGAGTCTTTGGTTTTCCTGTTTCTTCATCCTCTTCATAGCCGTCCCAGTGAACGCTCATTCCAAAGTCTGCACGATTATTTTTTTTGTCAGCACCAGGAACAATTTCAAAAATATCAAGTTCAGCACCGTCTTTTGCACTGCCGTCAGGGGCATTAGCTGCCATTTCATCATTTAAAAGCCAGAATGCATACCACAAGCCATCTGCCTTTTCAACTTTAAACCTGATATGAAAGAGTCCGAACTTCTGCTTAAAGGTTTCTCTGGTTTGAATTGCACCGCTTATGGGAGTGCCGTCCTGGGTAATTTTACAGGTGCATACATAATTACCGTTTTTTAGTGAACTGCATTTGTCATTCCACCAGCCGCCCCAGCCTTTTTCGCCCTGCCTCTCCATTTCAGGAGAATAGCTCCATTTTTTTTTGTCAAGGGTATTGCGTTCAAAATCATCTTTGAATGTAAGTGTAAAATTATTTAAATTGAGTGAACCGTCGGGATTGATGTTTTCTTGAACAATTTCATTTGAGTGGTTTTCTTTTATACAGCAGGTAAAAGCTAATGCGAGAATTGAAATACAAACAGCAAGAGTTTTTTTCATTCTACTGCCTCCTGATTGTATTATAGCATGAAGCTGGGGATTTTTGTGTCAGCGAAATCAAATCCGTGTGACAAACATTCCTGCTGTCTGGGTAATCATTATAGCATAAACAGGGTGGTTTCGATACGCTGGCGCTACTCAACCACCGCAACTATCAGGGTAAACACTAAATGAACGGCTTCGCTGATTAACGGAAACGGAATGCTGTATAAATTATTTTACAAACAAATCTTCTGCTGTAATGATTGCCTGAAGATCAGATGCATATTCATTTTGAACAACAGGATATGTTGTAACTAAAGTCGGATGAATTGCATGATGTGTTTTTGTTTTTGCCTTAAAGGACTGAATCTTTGTATTCATTTCCATAATAAAAGCATTTGTTACTGGAAAACTTGCTTCTGTATATTTCATTTCACAAAGATTAATTATCTGATCTTTTCTAACAAGCATCAAATCAATTTGAGCACCTTGAATCCCAAGTTTTTTATCAGATAAACACTGCCAGGCATTTACATCTGTATACACTCCTGATATCCCTAAAGCCTTCTTTATCTGAGGTATATGTTCAAGACAAACTTTTTCAAATGCAAGTCCGCTCCAGGAATTAATTGCCGGAGTATTAACCTGATTTTGCCAGAAGTGTTCTTCAAAATTATTCTTCTTGAGGAACTTATAATAAAACAAAGTATAATTATCTATTAATTGATAGATATAGCTGCTATCTTTTTTACCATACGGAATGTACTTTCTGATAAAGTCACAATTTTCAAGTTCTACCAATTTTCTTGAGAAAGCACCGGAACTTGCAACATGAGTCTTTTTTATTATTTCTTCACGCGTTAGTCCATTCTTTGCCTGGCTAAGAACATTTATAATTTTCAGATATTGATCAGGCTTATTAAATAAAGCTTTATAAAGATTATCATATTCATCTGCTAATAAAGCACCTTCTACAAAAAATAATTCATCAATATTTTGAGGAAGGCTTTTTCCTTTTTTCAATAAACTCCAATAGAACGGAACTCCGCCTAAAATCATATAGCACATCAAAATCTGATGAAGACTAAAAACAATTTTTCGCGATTCAAGATACTGTTTGCATTCATACAGATTAAATGGTCTTAAATGAACTTTACCAGTAAGCCTGTTATGAAGACCGCCTTTTGCATGTACAATGTTTTCCATAATCCAGTAAGTAGCAGATGCACAGACAATAAGAATTATATCCTTTTCTTTACGAGCCGTTGCCCATCCATTCCAAAAACTTTCCAGTGCTGAAATAAGGCCACTGTCCTTTGTATCCATCCATGAAAGTTCATCAATGAAGATAACCTTTTTCTTTTCTCTTGAAGCTTTTATTACTTCCTTCAAACCATTGAAGGCTTCATTCCATGATGTAATCTTTTCTGTTAGCTTATACCCAAACTCTGCGAGTGATTCCTGGAATTTTTCAAGCTGAACGGCTTTTAGTGAATTAACATCCAGAGAAGCATTGCTTACTCCGGTATGTTCAAAGGTAAACGAGTGTTCAAAGCTTTCTCTAATAAGGTATGTTTTACCGACACGACGACGGCCATAAACTGCAACAAATTGGGGCTCTTCTTCATTTAGTAACGACTGTAAATACTTCTTTTCTTCTATTCTTCCAATCATAAGACCTTCTTATACAAAATTTCCAAAAGTGGGTAAAATTAACATAGTTTGGAAATTTTGTATAATTTGATAATACAGCAAAAATGAGAGGAATTCAAATATATTTGCGACGTTATATTGATTTAGTTTAAGAGACTTTTTAGAGAGATTTCTTTTCTATTGCATGTAACTACTGTGTTTTCATCTTCATCAGACCATTCAGATACAATCTGCTCAACAGAATAAATATCTTTCTTGTAATCAGATGTCTTAATGAAAATTAATTCTTCTTCCAGACTCCATTCTCTTGAAATTGTATAAACTGAATTATCTGTTTTAATAATAACTGCATCATCCATTGTAATTTCGTAGATAGTGTTTCCAGATGAATTTTTTACGCTGATTTCATCTTTTATAATAATGATATCCTCAACGACTTCATTTACAGAAGTTTCTGCAATTGAATCTTCGACCATAAGCTGAAAAGTCTTTTCTTTTGTAATCAGATTAACATAGAATCTTGAAACATCTTCGGAATCTCCAAAGTATTCAATTTCTGTTAATTCATTACGGAGTTCAATTTCGGATTCTTCGGTAACAAGTAATATGTTGCCTAAAATCCTGTTCCAGCTATCTTTCTGCTGCGACTTAAAACAAAAGAGTTTCTTGCCGATTAAAGATTTCAATGTATCTAATTCTTGAGAAGTAATACTGTGAACTATCAATTTGAGTCTCCATTTTATTAAACTTAGATTAAATTACATTTTTATCCAAGATTCTCCAAACAATTCTCCTCCATTTGCATAAAGAGAAATTATTTTTTTATTATTAATCAGCTCTCTTGTTTCGGCCTCTAGCATTTCAATTTGATCTATCGCAATAAATATTTGTTTATCAGAAAACTCATTATACTTAGAAATAATTCTGTCCAATCGTTTTCCTCTGATATTGGAATATAAATATGAATCGTGAATCAGGAATGGAAGAACTGTATTATGCAATACGGCCAAATCAAATATTAATTCACTTGTATAACTGTCTCCAGTTCCATCATCATGAGGAATCGAAACTGTATACTGACTTGTTTTAGGAAAATCGATTTTTACCGGTGAAACGTCAGATTCAAGTATTTCGCTGCACAGAGATAATAATTCTGTATTGTAGATTTGACTTAAGCCATCTAAGATTTTTTCTTCATCTGATTTTAATTGAGATTTAAGTTCTTTAAGTTCCTTTGATTTTTGCTTTTCTTTGCTACTCTTTTCAAGCTTAGAATTAAGTTCCTTAATTTTGTTATCAATTTCTGCAAATTTCTCTAAGAAAGCCATTTTGAAGTTACCCGTATCTTTTTCTAATTCATTTAATTCTTTCATCAGAGAATCTATTTGAGGTTCAATTTCTTTAAGTGTGTTTTCAATTACAAGAAGATTTTCTTTATACTCGTCTTCTAAGATTGATGTAAGTTTTGTATGAAATGCTTCAATATCTTCCAGATGCTTAATATTTGCATTTGGAAAGAAAGTTAATAATGCGTCAAATGAAGCTTTAGACGGCATTAGGTTGTTTTCAAGATTATCAGTAACAGTTGTTTTTCTTGATAACAGCTGGCGTTGTCTTTTCTGCAGGATTCTAATCTTTTTGTTCAGTTCTATAATTCTTGCAATTTTCTCTTCATCAAGTAACTTGATTTTGTCATTTTGATTCTGAATTAATTCGTCTCGTTCATGTTCAAGATTATCAAGTTCAGCTTTTATTTCTTTCACATTAATAACTTCTGTCTCTTCCAGTTGAACCTTCAATTTTCTAGCTTTTGTAAGAACTTTTTTCTTATTTTCTACAGAGGTAACTTTTTCATCCTTTTCTTTTATTTTGTAATAGATATTGTTTAATTTTTCAAAAACTTTTATTGGTGATTCATTCTGATGAATATTTGCTTCAAGAACATGGCCAGGAGTAATATTTTTATCTGTATGGAATATTCTGGAATAAGGACCAACTATATTGCGAAATGATAGCTCAAGATTGTTCATTCCATATTTTTCTAACAAGAACTTTCTATAGTCATCAAGCTTCATTGTAGTTTTAGGAGAATAATCAGGATTGCATTCGATAACATTATCAGTCTTATTTGTTCTTATAAAATAAAATCTTTCATTTTCAAATTCAAAGCAATAGTTAAAAATCTGTTCGCCATGTTTATAGGCTTCTGACTTCTTATAATTTTCTCCACCAAAGATAAAATCGATGATTAGGAGTAATGTTGATTTACCGATGGAATTATGTTCTTCTCCATTCTTCTTTTTGCCTAATACAACGTTCAAACCTTCTGAAAAAATAATTTTATCTCGTGTTTTGCCATTTTCTTTAAATGACTCACAATACAGTTCTTTTAACATAAGATAAGCCCTCCTGAACCAGCGGAAAAATCAATACGCCCTAGCGCAAATAAACAATCCATACTCTGAGTAAACTGAATCACTGAAGTACATTCTTCTTTGAGGGAATTGTATAAATCAATTACACTTATATCAGGTCGTTCTTCAATCGTATGGAGGATTAATGGAAATAACATCAATACGGATTCGTTATATGAAATTGTTTTATTCGGTAGCAGCATAAAACACCTCGCAGCTTTGAATAAAATAGGATATTACGATTTCACATGCATCATAAGATCCCCTTGTCTCTTCTTGCAACCATGTAACCATTCTTTGAAAAATTTCAGGTTTTGATAAATCACAAAGTGATACAAATTTATTATGAACCTCTTCTCTTATTTTTTCATATAAAAAGTCAGTTGATTCTTGGCGGACTTTGAATAAATCTCTAACATCATCAAAGTATTCCGTAACATTAGGCTCTACTTTTCTGTAAATTAAATTGCATTCCGGGGAACCAATTTTCTCTTTTAAATATTTCGGATTCTTTACTCTAGAAGGTCTGTCATTTATATCGAATTCGGGAATTGCAAATACAACTTCTTTTAATTTTTCTCTAATATCTTTAAAACTTAAGTTTTTTTGAGTTTCTTTTTTTCTGGATGGACGAGTCTGCTGAAGATTTTTACTTTCGTTAAGAATATTTTTCCATAATAGTAAAACATATTGTTCAAGGTTATCTTTTATTAGACTTTCGATTGATATTTCGGTTACTTCGTCTAAAAAATGTTCATATAATTGATCTAAAAATAATTCTTTTCCTTTTCCACGTATAAATCGCTTAATGTAATTTATGAATCTTTCTTCATTGAAGTTTTCTGTAATGTATTTTGCTTTTTCTTTAGGAATTGGACGTGGTGTTTCTGATAAGATTTTTTTTATTGATTCTGGATTTTTTAATAATGGATTTTTAGCTCCATCATTTAAAGAATTATCAATGACTTCTAAGAATAATTTGTCTCTATCAAGGAAACCATCATATATTTCTTCAATCAGTTCTAAGAATCTTACTATTGTCATTCTTATCTTGTCCTAACTTGTCTTTTAGACTGCATTTTCGTTTTGTATCTTGTCCTATCTCGTCTTCGTGCATTTTCCAATGTCATACAATAAAGACATAGAAACAAGGGCCCACGTTTCTTCTGTAGTTTGGAAAGCGTCGTATGACAAACTCCCAAACACAGTAATTATACCACATTTTACATGGATTTGACTCGTGTAAGATGGGGAGAAGAAAAAATGGCAGCAATGAAAAAAATTGATGCAAGAACCGGATTGCGTGACATCTGGAACGCACACATGGTAGAAGACTGTGAGTTTACCGATTCGGGATTTCCTATCTGTCCAAATACAACAGAAGATATTCCTGAATCAATTATAACTTACGAAGAAGCTGTGGCTCTGTATAACAGAGAAATGAGGGAAGGAAATGTGAATTTCCATAGCAACGCTTTTGTTGGATGTTTTCTTGATGATTATAAGTTCGATTCAAGAAATGGTATCTGGCATAATTGGAAAAGAGCCAAAGAAATCCTGGAACATTTTGAGGGTATCATCTCGCCGGATTTTTCAACCTACCTTGATTTTCCAGACCCCTTAAAACGTTATAACACTTATCGCATGAGAGCCTGGGGCTATTGGTGGGGAAAACTGGGACATAAAGTTATCAATAATGTACGTGGAGATTTTCTTTGTCTTGATTACTGTTTTGAGGGGATTCCTAAAAACAGCATAGTATGTATCGGTACTGTTGCTAGCGAACTGCGTAGGAAAGAGAATCAGCTTCTTTTTGAAGACTGGATTCAGAAAATGTATGAAGAGTTATATCCTCATACAATTCTTACGTATGGCTCAGCCCAACTGTCAATTTTCAAGAAATTAAAGCAAAAAGGTGTTATAATAGTCGAATATCCAAGTAAGACTTGCCTTTACTTTAGAAACAGGAAGGCAAAATGAAAGGACTCAGCAGGCTTTTTTATAACCCTAAAGTTCAGAAAACACTTAGGGCTTTAAGGACAAGAACAATTTCTGCTGGGAGAATACGTTTCAGCCAAACTTCTGTAAATGGTGCTGGAGAAATTATTGACAGTATGAAGAAGAATGGCTGGAAGGGCGATGCTATTGATGTTGTAAAAATGCCGGATGGTAAACTTACAACGATTGATAACACTCGTTTAGTAGCAGCACAAATTGTTGGTATTGATGCAAAGGTTGTAATTCATAGTTTTAATGAAAAGATTCCTGATAAAGAAACAAAAGACAGGCTTACAACTAAAAAAGGACGTCCAAAAACATGGGGAGAAGCTGTAAAACTGAGAATTGGGAAACAAAATTCCAGTTACAGAAAAGAAAATCCAAATGGTTCTAGGACATTGGACAAAGTAAATATGTGAGGTGAATAAAAATGGAATTGCTTGATATTAAGAAATATTTTCCAGATTTTGATTATCCAAAGCAACTTAAGAAGATTGCTGAACTGGATTTAGCAGATTTCGATTTTTGGTTTCTTATGGATGTAGAACTTGCTAAAAGTTATACAGAAGGAATGGCAAAAAGATTTCCTGCAAGACATCTTGCTCCATTTGCAAAACGTGGTGACTGTGATGATGTAGCTTGTTTTGAAATGGAGAAACCAGGTAAAGTCGTTATAGTTCATGATTTCTGTGATCCAGGATATGAAAAGCGGCAGGAATACGATACTTTCTGGGACTGGTTCCGGGCAGCCATGGAAGAAATGATTACTGAAACGGAAGCAGAAGACTAATATGGACTATATAAAACTCAGCAAAGAAATATCTTATGCTCTCCGTCATGCTCCATGGGAATATGAACTTGAAATGGATGAAGAAGGCTTTGTTCCTTTAGAACAGCTCTTAAATGCTTTGGAAATCACAAAGGCTGATGTTATCAAAGTAATGGAAATTTCCGAAAAGAAACGACTGGAACTTGAAGGTGACAAAATTCGTGCCCTTTATGGACATTCGATTCCGATGCATATAAAAAAGATTGAAGGAACTCCTCCTGCTTTTCTTTACCATGGAACTGCAAAACGTTTCATTCCTTCAATAAAAGAAACAGGGCTTTTGCCTATGAAAAGACAATATGTTCATCTTTCTGTTGATGAAGAAACAGCTACCGCAGTTGGGAAAAGAAGAGATTCTACTCCAGTTCTTTTGAAAATTGATACACAACAAGCCATTGCTGATGGAATAAAGTTTTATATCGGCAATGATAAAGTCTGGTTGTGTGATAAACTTCCTGTGAAGTATATTATTTTTCCGGAAAACTAATTTTTGTAGTTTAATATCTTCTACAAAGGACCTAATGCTTTTGTAGAAGTATTTTTCTCAAAAATCAGATCCAGGAGAAGCGGCCTGTTGTAATCCGAATCCTTCGTCAATTTGGTAAATACCTTTTTTCTCAACACCAAACAAATCCAGACTACGAGAATCTTTTACAAACTCCTGCAAAATCATGTCTGCATACTTTGATGGTATAAACACATATTCAAGTCCGCTTGCAGAATACATTTGTTTTGCATATTGTACTTTTGCCTGCGTACTTGCTTTGTCAATTAAGTTTTCACCCTTAATTTCTACGATGTAGAATTTGCCATCATTCAATTCAACAAGGAAATCTGGATAATAAGAACGCAGTGTATGGAGTTCAGGATCGATGTAATGAACATAGAAGTCGCTTTGGCCATTAGTGAGCATTCCGGTAAACCAGATATGTTTTATTTCATTGTTGTTGAAGAGATTTCTCACAAAGAATGATTTTTCTGAGCCAGAATCAAATCCGTAGCCTGAAAGATTAAAGCTTTTCTTTGCATGTGTTGAGTTAGTGGAACTCTGACTGTATTCAGAAAACTGTGCTGCAGTTTCTTCCACAAACAAGTCATCATCAAAGTTAAGATTGTAACAGCCGTCTGTTCCATCCGAATTCTTTGGAGGATCTTTTGTAAGCCATTTTATAATTTCTTTCTTTTCGCCTTTTTCGTAAGTAATTTTATAAATCTGCTTGAAAAGTTCTGGCACAACCCAATCATACAGAATGGAATTTGAGTAATTTACTTTTTCAAGTATTGTATCTATTCCATCGACGCAGTGTTCAAGTAAATCACGGATTTGCACAGGCGACCAGCGGCGTGTTCTTTCTCCAGTCTCATTATCAATTTCGTGCTGGGTAAGATAAAGCGAAAGCTCTGCAACAAGTGAATACTCTGTAAAGGTGCGTTCATCTGTTGAATCAACTTCTTTACGGATAGAAGCAGAATCAATATTTGAAAGTGAATGAGTACTTTTTGTACGGCGGTATTTTTCAAAATCAAAACCACTTCCGTTTCCAAAGAGTGTAAAATCACCTGGCTTTAATTCTGTAATTTTGTATTCATATGTCTGCTCAATCATTTTTACAGGAACTTTTTCACGGACATAAATGTGGCGGACTTTTTTATTTGAGTTATCATTTCCCTTAAGATCATCAACGCTAACCTTAAAGTTTTTGTTTAGTTCATCCTGCAAGATACTCAAGTTTTCTGTACTCAAAAAGATTTGACCAGTCTGCTGAGTTTCTGTAATTGAACGCAAACAACGCATTGTTGCCTGTAATACAAAAATTGTACTCTTTGGCTTTCGGAACAATGCAACGCTAAAAAGTGAACGACAGTTCCAGCCTTCTTTTCCTTTTCCTACAAGAAGAATAAACTGCTTTTTACTTTCTGGAGTATCGAGTTTTAAGAATTCTCGCAAATCATCCTGTTTTGTAAGTTTGTCATCGCCAACATTCACAAGGATTGCATCTTCTGAAATATCAAGTTTTCGCAATGCTGTTTCAAGAGCTGGTCTTAATTCATTGTTGAGTTCATCGATTGTAGTTGCGAATAAAGCCATTTTTGGAAGCATGTTTTCATAGCGTTTCCAGACTCCTTTTTCATTTCTGTGCTGTTTTACAAAACTTTCGACCGCATTTGTTACAAAGCTTTGTGTTTGAACATTTGCGTAATCGTCAATAAAAGTCTTTTTAAGGTAGCCAGAATCAATGGCTTCTTTTAATCCGTATTCA
>JAEELR010000021.1 GCA_016282835.1 Treponema sp.
AAAGCAGAAAGTTTTTTTACAAAAGCTGCACAGTTTGCCCTATAATTAGAAGCATTTTTTGCATCAGCCTTACAAATTGCTTCACAAATTGCACCTGTTAAAACCTGGGCATTTCTTAGTGAAAGCCAGACATGTTCGTCTAATTCTTCTTCTTCGTATTCGTCATGTTCTTCATGATGATGACCTTCGTGCTCATGTTCTTCATGCTCATGTTCTTCAGCTTCCATTCCTTCTTTAATTTCTTCAGCCTTTGCGTTGTCTCCCATCACTTCCATTAAGTTTACGGCCTGCATTTTCTTGTTGCGGATGCTTTTCAATATGTCATTTACCCAGGCATCGCTTTCGCCTCCGACATAAATAAAAACATCACACTTCGCAATTTTCGCTATATCCTGAATTGTCGGATTATAACTATGCAAATCAACTCCATTATCTAAGAGTAGAGTAAGTTCTACATCATTTGAATTTGTAACTTCTCTTGCCCAGTCGTAAAGAGGAAATATCGTAGTGATAATTTTGGTTTTCGCACTCAAGAAATTCAGTGCAAATAAAACTGTCATAATAAAGCATAAACTTTTTTTCATTTTTTTCTCCTGATTTATCTGTGATAAATTTATTTTTCATTACAAGCGGAACACAATCCGTAAAGCACAGTTCGTTTTGGGTCCAGTGAAAATCCATATTGTGTTTCTATTTTATTTTGAACAGAGGATAAAGCTTTACTTTCCAGGTGAATCAGCTCCCCGCATTTTTCGCACTTCAAGTGAAAGTGTTCGTGTTTTCTGTCGCATACTTTTTCATCCAAATACTGAAAGCAAGCAGCAGAGTGTTCATCAATTATATATTTTGAAACGACCCCTTCGCCTATCATTTTTTCCAGATAGCGGTAAACTGTAGCGACACCAATTTCACAGCTCTTGGATGCAAAATGTTTGCACACATCTTCAACTGTAAAATGCTTTCCGCCAGTTTCTTTCAAATATGAAGACAATAAATCTTTCTGTTTTGTGTTGTAATTTGAACGTGCCATAATCACCTCAATTTGATAACGGTTATCATATTAGGTGAATGGAGAAAAAATGTCAATATGATAATGATTTTCAATTTGATGACAAACAACCTATCAAATCTGTATGTGTAGAGACGGACAGATGCTAAAGCAAGCTCGAAATAACGAGCTGCAAATTCAGCATGACATGAAACTTTACATAGAGAAGTCTTTGCCTAAATAAATTTCGCGGGCCTGGTCTGACTGCAAAATATCGTGCTTGCTTCCCTGAGTTATAATCTGGCCGGAAGAAATAATTATTCCCCTGTCAGTAATTTCAAGTGTATCTCGGACATTGTGGTCTGTAATTAAAATACCGATTCCGCGTTTTGCTAAAAGCTTTATGAGCGATTTAATGTCAGCAACGGAGATTGGGTCGATTCCTGCAAACGGTTCGTCCAGAAGTAGAAACTTAGGTTCGATTGCCAGAGAACGTGCAATTTCTGTACGACGCCTCTCGCCTCCGGAAAGTGTGTATGCCTGCTGTTTCCTGATTCGCCCGATAGCAAATTCTTCAATCAGTTCTTCGAGGGTTGCTTTTTTCTGTGCCTTAGTTAAATCCTTTCGTGTTTCAAGAATTGCCCAGATGTTTTCTTCTACAGTTAATTTTCTAAATACAGAAGGCTCCTGCGGAAGATACGAAATTCCTTTCTGTGCCCTTTTATACATCGGGAGTCCTGTAATGCATTCTTCGTCCAGAAATATGTCGCCGCTTGTAGGTTTATAGAATCCAACAATCATATAAAAGCTTGTGGTTTTTCCGGCACCGTTTGGCCCTAAAAGACCTACGACTTCTCCCGACTTCATGGAAAACTCTACGCCGCGCACAACTTTCTTTCTTCCAAAAGCTTTATATAATGATGAAACGCGTAAGGTGTGTTCCTTTTTTTCTGCCTGAGTTTCTGCTGTTTGTGTCTCTGCTGATTGATTTTCTTCTGCTTTTATTTCATTGTTTTCCATATATTTTATTCTTCCTTATTTTTTATTCTTTTTGCTGCCTTTAGTTTTTTTTGGCTTTCCAGTCTGCGTTTCTGTTTCTGTTTCTGTAGAATTATTTGGATCTTCACCTTCAGTTTTGTTTTCTTCTACAGAATTAGGATTGCTTTCATCCGGATTTTTATCATCAGAATTACTTTCCTCTCCCTGCGACACTGACTCAGAGCTATTTTCTTCAGCAGTAGGTTCTTCCCTTTTTTCTTCTGGAGCCTGTTCATCATTTTTATTATCCGAAGAAACAGAGCCTTTAACTTTTCCTTCCAGAATTATTTCCTGTGTATCCAGGTTCAAAGTAATGTTCTGCGCCCTGAAAGTATCTTTGCCCTGAACAATCTGTGCATTTCCGTTCATGTTCAGTGTCTGTTCATTTTTATTGTAAACCGCATAAACAGAAGTACACACATTATTTTTCTGCCTTATAGTAACTCCAATCTGCATTATGGCAATTTCTGCTTCCTGATCATACTGAATAATCTGCGACTCGATTTTTACATCATTCTCTTTGTCATCCAACGAAACATTATTTTCAAGATTCGCAATTTTAGTGGTCCTGTCATAAGTCATTGTTTCGCATTTAAATTCCATCTTTGTCTTAATGTTTTTGCCAGCGATATTTCCACTTGCCTTTATATAACGAAATTCTTTTCCGCTTAATTCAATTGAATCAGCCGAGATTTCCATTGTTTCTGTTGTAACTTTTGCATCCCCTTCCAGTACGGTTTTGCTCGATTTATCGTTTGTGCTTCCAGACATAGAATCTGCCTGAAAAGTAATCTGTTCAGAAAAAAGTGCTATATGCATAAAAGTAAAAATTGTAAAAAACAGAAAACACTTCTTCATTATTCAGCCCCTTCATTTATATTTGCTTCTTCATCAACTGTATCTTCTTCATCATCAGAAGTATAAGTTCCTTTTACATTACCTTCAAATTTAAAACTGTTGGAAACAGCACTTGCACTAAAACCTACGCCTTCCATCTGGGTGTTGTCTTTTGAAATAAACACTTTATCATTTTTAGCTGATGTTAACTGCTCTGTTTTAGAATTAAATTTCAGAGATTCCGCTTTTAATTCAAATCCCTGCGAAATATTTTTTATCATTATATTTGTATACATCGTATAGATTTCGGATTTTGAATTTATACTGATTAAAGAACATCTTCCCTCTGTTTCTAATTCACCGGTATCTGAATAGGTTTCAAAGGTTATATCTTTTCCATACGAAGATTCTTTGTCTGCATACTGCTCTAAAACTTTTGCCGTGAGATTTGATTTTAAGTAATTGTTTTCAAAACGCGAAAATGTTAAATCTTCAAAAATAAACTCAGGCGTATTTTCATTTTTATTTTCTTTTTCTTTTTCATCATATTTTAATGAGCAGGAAGAAAGCGGAACAAAAAATATCAGTAAGACATATAAAATATTTTTCACCTTCATTAGGATTCACCTCGCATAGCAATTATTTTAGGGCGTGAATCGATTCTGATAAATCTGCTTAATACAAAAATAACTGCAGAAGGAATTGCCAGAAATAAAAGTACAAAAAATGCTTTCAATAATTCACTTTGATTTTTCAGAACAAAACTTGAAAAACAGAAGCCCGCCGCTGCACTAAAAACCGGAATCAGCAGTGAAATTATTCCATACAAAACTTCTACTGTTTTTGAAGTTCTTATTGCTACAACTGAACCTGCTGAAACTGAAAAGTTGCGTGGATTTCTTGCCTCTATTGATTCACTGTCCTCTGAATTTTTTTTTATATTTGAATCTAAGATGCGGACAAAAATTTTATTTTCATTAGAAATTACAACTGCAGTTTTTATCATTATTTTTTCGCCTTTTGAATTTGCTTTAAACGGTTTTCACATTCTTCTTTACCGATTCTATTATTCAGTTCATCGTAAGTATCGCGTAAATTATAAAGAACTTCTTCATAATACGGATTAAGCATGAGTGCGTGTTCAAAAGCTTCTGAAGCAAATTCATAATCCTGCAGATTAAAATAAATAACGCCCAGTATATTCCATAAGTGTGAATTGTCAGGATTTATATCCATTCCGATTGCTGCATAATACAATGCTTCCTGAAAATTTTTCTGCTCAAAACAAACTAAAGCAAGTGATTCAATAACTTCTTCGTTTTCATCATTAATCTGAAATGCTCTTTCCAAAGCTAACTGCGCATCTTCAAAATCACCGCGGTCCCGATATGTTAGTCCTAAATTAAACCACAAAAGATAATTCGTTTTTTCAACAGTGATTGCCCGTTTAAGGCATGCAATTGCTTCATCATAATTTCCCTGTGCAGCAAGAGTTACAGCCTGATTATTTAATTTTTCACTACTTTCATTCATCATCCTGTGTACCTCTTACAAATTCTGTGGAATCATCTTTAGAAAAAGATCTGTTATCATTTGTGCATATTTATTTTCAGTTCCAAATTCATTCTTTATTTTTTTGCACGAATCTTCTATCAAACTAATGCCAGTGTTTTTTGCTTTTTCAATTGCCCCGGATTTTTCGATTAACGAGATTGCCTTTTCAATTGAATCGCTCTCAATTCCTTCTTTATTTGCTGCAATAAAATAATTCTCTAATTCACCAAGCTTTCCTTTTTCACTTTGAGCGAAATACAAAACCGGTAAAGATTTTTTTCCTTCTACAATATCATCCCCGCGCTTTTTACCGGGATTGCCTGTCGTTAAATTTATTACATCATCAATAATCTGAAAGCCCGCTCCTATTTCTGATGCAATCTGTGACATCAAATGAATCCTGCTTTCTTCAGTTTTTGTAAGTATAAGTCCAAGTGTTACTGCAAGCGAAGAAAGTGTGCCTGTTTTATTTTTTACCATCTGCATATATTCTTCGGGTGTTGGAATATACTGCTTATCGTTGTGCCACTTGATATCCATTGCCTGACCCAGAAGAAGCGTTCGTGTCTGAATGATATATTGCTCCAGCAGCTTTAGTTTTGTTTCGCTTTCAATGTTCAGTGACTGAATGTTCTGTGCTGCCTGAAAATAAAGCCAGGTGCCTGTATTGATTGCAACATCATTTCCCCAGATAAGATGAATCGCAGGTTTCCCGCGGCGGGTGTCAGAAGAGTCCTCAATATCATCATGAATTAAACTTGCATTGTGTACAAATTCTACGACTGTTGTTAAAGAATATGCTGCATCTATAATTGACTGCTTTTCTGCTTCAGATAAACTTTTATTTTCTAAGGAAGCCATTGCTGTTAGAACCAAAAGCAAAGGTCTCCATCTTTTTCCACCACGACTAATTAAATCGCTGCAGGGTTCAATAAGCTGGGATAAGTTTTCATTGCTGACAAGTCTATTCTGTTCACCAAACGATGCCTGTTTCCAGTTTTCATTTGCACAGGAAGGAAGAGATTTTTTTATTTCGATTTCAATTTTTTCAAGAAGAGAATCAAACTCTGCACTCATAATAAAAATTATAGTGTATATGGAAGTTTTTGTCAGTTCTATAGATTATGAGTTTTCTGTAATCAGACAGATTTATGTCATGCTGAATTTATTTCAGCATATGTTCTGCTAAATGCAGCTCGATATTTAACCTACGAATTTTCTTTTACGAGGCGATTTATTTCGCTTGCCATATTTTTTAGCGAAACCTGTTTTTCAACTCCACCCAGTTCCCAGGCAACTCTTGGCATTCCGTACACTATGGAAGAGTCTTCGTCCTGACCTAAAGTCCACGCGCCTTCTTTTCGCATTTCAGTAATCTGTTCAGCACCATCACGGCCCATTCCTGTCATAATTATACCCAGTGCTCTGTTTTTATAAATCTTAGCAACTGACTCAAACAAAACATCAGCAGAAGGTCTGTGTCCGTTTCGTAAATCATCTTTTGAAAGCCTTACTATATTACACAAAGTAGAATGCTCTACAACAATATGATAATTACCGGGAGCAATATAAACCTGACCGGGATGTATATAATCTCCGTCTTCAGCTTCTTTTACACGCAAAGGACAAACACGGTCTAAGCTTGCTGCAAATTCTTTTGTAAAGCCTTCAGGCATATGCTGAACAACTAAGATTGGTTTGTTTAATTTTGGATCTAAGCTTGCAAAAACTTCTCGCAAGGCATTTGGTCCGCCGGTTGAAATTCCAATTGCAATTACATCGATTTTTCCATGCGGTCGAAGAGGTTTTATTTCAGGAATTTCTTTTTTCTTATTCTGCCATAACGAAGGCGTAAAAGCTTGTGAAGCAGCTTTCAGTGATTTTACTTTTTCTAACAGGCCTTTCTTGGCAGCATCAATTTCTGCTTCCCGTATTTTTGCCTGATGTACAAAGAACTCATTCGGAGGAACTTCCCGTCCCTTTCTTCGAGCATATTTTCCGCCATAAGCAAATACTTTTTCAATTATAAGCCCTGAAACAACAGCAATATTACTTGAGATAGAGCCCGATGGTTTTGTAATAAAATCACTTGCTCCCAGCTCCAGACACTTAATTGTTACAGGAGCGCCTTTTTCTGCAATTGATGAAAGAATAACGACAGGTATATCAATATTCTGTTTTTTTCTTTCTTCCAGAAATTCAACGCCTGTCATTTCAGGCATTTCTATATCAAGCAAAATAATATCTGGCTTTAATTCAGGAATTTTTCTTAAGCAGAATTTTCCGTTCATAGCAGTCCCAACAGTTTTTAAACCTTCTGTTGAGTCAATAATTTTTGAAATTAAATTTCTCATTAACGCTGAGTCATCGCAGACTAAGACTTTAATATCATCCATAAAAAATCTCTATGTAAGTGCAAGTTTCTTTTCGTACAGACAAGCCCAATCAGTTTTTAAGAATGTAAATTTTGTATCCATTCCAAACAAACTTTCAGAATGTCCAATAAATAAGTATGAATCAAATGACATTGAATCCCAGAATTTATCGATACAAGCTTTTTGTGCTTTTTCATCAAAGTAAATCAAAACATTTCTGCAGAAAACTATATCAAAATTTCTTGCGCCCATATCATAGCGTAAATTGTGGTAGTCGAATTTTATAGTTTTCATTAAATCTGCTTTTACCTGATAACCGTCTTCAACTTTTGTAAAATAAGTATCCAGATATGCAGACGGAATTCCTTCAACTCTGGAAGCTGCATAAAATCCCTGCTGACCTATCATAAGGCACTTTAACGAAATATCTGAAGCTGTAATTTCAAAAGTATATGGCTCCGGTAATTTATCTTTTAAAAGCATTGCGATTGTGTATGGTTCTTCACCGGTTGAACAGCCCGCGCTCCAGATTTTTATCTTAGTGTCATTCGTTCGTTTTTTCTTTTCAATTATATGAGGAATAACATAATTTATCAGCGCATCAAAGTGTGGCTGATTCCTGAAAAAGCGGGTCAGATTTGTTGTAATGCTATCAAGGAAAGATTTAAACTCCGCCTGATCAGAATTAATCAATGTAAAATAATCATCAGGATTCGTTAAATTTTTATTTCTCAGTCTCTCTTTTAAGCGGCTGTCGAGAATTGATCTATTTATTTCAGAAAAAGTAATTCCGCTTGAATCGTAAATTAATTTCCTGAATGCATCAAACTGTGAATCTGTCAGTAATCCATCCATAATAAAAATTATAATGCCGAAAAATGCAGTTGTAAATCTTTTTTATGATTTTTTGGCAACACACGGCACGACCTGTCCGGCAATAAACTATTCTAAATAGATTGAAACGTTTACTGATATAAAATAAAATTGCAGGTAAGCATTTTAAATTGCTGTAAAAACTTAATACGAAGGAACAAATATGATTTTTTCACCAGTAGAAATTGAAGAAACAGTTAATATGTTTATGAAACAAAAGCTTGATATCCGCTGTATAACAATGGGTATTTCACTTTTAGACTGCGCCTGCGAGGATTCAAAACGCGCTAATCAAAAGATTTACGATAAAATAATGAAAACTGCTGGGAACCTTGTTAAAGTTGGACAGGATATAGAAAAAGAATTTGGAGTTCCTATTATCAACAAACGAATTTCTGTAACGCCAATTGCGCTTGTGGCAGGAGCAAGTAATGCAACTTCTTATGTTGAATACTGCAAGACTCTGGATAAATGTGCAAAAGAACTCGGTGTAAATTTCTTAGGCGGCTTCAGTGCTCTTGTTCAGAAAGGAATTACCCGCGCAGATAAAATTCTTATCGATTCAATTCCGGAAGCTTTGGCTACAACAGATTGTGTCTGCTCTTCTGTAAATGTCGGTACTACAAAAAACGGAATCAATATGGATGCAGTAAAACTGATGGGAGAAACAATCAAGAAAACTGCTGAATATTCCAAAGACTGCGCCATCAACGGCTGTGCAAAGCTTGTAGTGTTTACAAATGCCCCGGAAGATAATCCGTTTATGGCTGGTGCTTTCCACGGTCCGGGAGAAGGTGAATCTGTAATCAATGTTGGTGTTTCTGGTCCTGGCGTAATTTTAGCTGCTGCAAGAGAATATAAGGGAAAACCAATAAATGAACTTGCTGACGGTATTAAAAAGATGGCATTCAAAATAACCCGTATGGGACAAATGGTTGGAACAGAAGCAGCAAAAAGATTAAACACAAGATTCGGTATCCTGGACCTTTCTCTGGCACCAACTCCTGCTGTAGGCGACAGTGTTGCACGCATTCTTGAAGAAATTGGTCTTGAAGGCTGTGGCGCTCCGGGAACAACAGCAGCCCTTGCAATGCTAACTGATATGGTTAAGAAAGGCGGCGTTATGGCTTCTACAAATGTCGGCGGTTTAAGCGGTGCCTTTATTCCTGTCAGTGAAGATGAAGGAATGATTAATGCCGTTAAACAGGGTTCTATTTGCCTCGAAAAGCTTGAAGCAATGACTACAGTTTGTTCTGTTGGTCTTGATATGATTGCAATTCCGGGAGACACACCTGCAACTACAATAAGCGGAATTATGGCCGATGAAATGGCAATCGGTATGGTGAACAATAAAACTACTGCAGTACGCCTGATACCAGCTCCGGGAAAGAAAGCCGGCGAGTGGGTAGAGTTTGGCGGGCTTTTGGGCGGTTGTCCTGTAATAGATGTAAACACTTTCAGTTGTGCAGATTTTATTAACCGCGGAGGTCGTATTCCTGCACCAATCCACAGTTTTAGAAATTAATTTTTTCTATATAAGTGCAATATGCTGCAACTCATTATGAATATGTTTCAGAATCTGCTGCAGCATAAAAAGCTTTTCACGACAGCAGCATAATTATATTTCATTCAAGAATTACAAAAGATTTATGAAAGGCATAAAAAAAACACTTTGCGTTATACTTTATTTAATACTCGCTTTCTCATCAATTTATGCAAAAAAGAAAAAGATAAAAATAACTAAGCCAGAAATAAATGAACCTAAAAACATAACTTTGTTTAGAAAAGCCTATCCTGATATTTTGTTTGACTGCGCTTTTGATTCACTGTTTAACGACTGGAAAATTACAGTTTCTAAGAATGGAAAATCAATTGAATTATACTGGGCCGGTTCAAGATTCCTGCCGGAAGAAAAACTTGCTGACAAAGACTTATATCAGCCGCTTTTATATAATTACACAAAAGAAATTCCTGACCCGCAGAATTTTTCTGAAGAAGATATAAACAGAATCAAGGACTTTAGTAATCCCAAGAACCGACTGAACAGCAAGGGCGCTCCACTGTATTTATTTAATTTTATTTACGACACAGACACAAGAATTTCAACAGAGTCTCACATAAAGAAAATTTTATTCTTAGGAAAAAACACTAATGTTCACGAAAGGATAATTGGCCCGCTCAAAACAATTGAAAACGAATTAAATGAACTTGCTAAAAATGATTCTGAAGTAAAAAATTTTATTCTTAAATTGCAAAGTGCCGATTCCTACTCGTGGCGAAACATAAGTGACTCCGGTAACAAATCAGTTCACAGTTTTGGGATTGCACTTGATGTTCTTCCTGTTGGCTGGCAGAAGAAAAATTTATACTGGGCATGGCGAAGAGACATAGACCCTGAAAACTGGATGCTCTTAGCCTTGGAAAAACGATGGATGCCTCCTCTACAGGTTATAAAAACTTTTGAAAAACACGGCTTTATCTGGGGCGGAAAATGGGTTATCTGGGACAATATGCATTTCGAATACAAACCGGAAATTGTTTTGTTTAATGGGATTAATTAGTCACTAGCGAAACAGTAATGCATGTGGTGGTTGAGCCCAGTCGAAACCACCAGCTGTAGTGAAACACGTCATTTCGATAAACTCAATGACCACATGTTTTGGCGTTGGTTAAAGCTCTTTCTGGTGGTTTCGATTATACTCAACCACCGCAGATACTCTATTTCCGAAACCCACAGCAATTGCTGCAGCCGATTATTATCACGTGCTTTTTACCGACACTTTTATTAAAAAGCCTCGCAATTAACTGGCCGTCTTTTACAGGAACTTCTTTGTGGCATACAGGACAAATTCTTTTTACGCCTTCTTCACATTTTGGAAAGCAGTGAGGACAACCGCTTATTGTGCATCTCTGGTCAGGAACAGTCATTGGTCTGTAAACCCTGCTGTATAAATCTTCACCAACAAGCAAAACACTGTTGCACAAAGGGCAGTTCACCGATTTTGTCATTTGCGAAATCTTTTGAGTCCCTGCGCCTTTACGGCTGTTTTTTTTAATGTACCAGCTTAAAAGAAGGACTAAAGCAACTATACTTACAAAAATAACTACATAATACATAAGCTTTTTCTTTAACCGCATGCATTAATCGTATGCAAGTCTGTCTTTTCCCTGGGCTTTTGCATCATACATTAAAGCATCTGCCTTGTCTAAAAAATCTGCATAAGCTTCCTGCGGTATATAAGATGTAACGCCAGCACTAACGGTAACCGCTTTTTCATCATCCTTCCATTTAATAAAGTGCCTTACATCATCAATAATATTCTGAACGGTATTTATTACTTCGGTTTTACTTTCATTTGGAATCAGCAGTAAAAATTCTTCGCCGCCATATCTGCAGACAATGTCTTTTTCATTCTTGTATTTTTTTAGAACGTCAGCAACTTTAACTAAAACTTCATCGCCATATTCAAATCCGCACACATCATTCAGGGCAGAAAAATTATCAATGTCAAACATGACTAAATACAAACTGTTTTTATTTGTAACTGCCGGAAGCAAATGAAGAAGTATCTTCTTAAAAAAACGTCTGCTGCATAATGAAGTTAAAACATCTTCTGTTGATTGCGTTTCTACAATCTCACTAAGCTCATTAATTTTTTCTTTGTTCTTTTCATATTGGCAGGCATACAGTTTACAGAACAGATAAATGAAGAAACTTGTACCAACTATTGCCGAGCAGATATCACTTGTTATTTTATCTTCCGGTAATGGAATGATAAAGCTTGGAAAGATTCTTGAGATTAGAAACAGAATTACATATTCAATAATTGTTAATGTAATTGCGATAATTCTGTGTTTGGTTTTAAATAGTAAAGTCATAATTACAGGAACGAGCATAAAGTAATATCCCATTCCGGCATCAGAGCCACCCTCAGTTAAAAACATCAGGGGGAACATTATATTTCCAAAATAAATACACACCAGTACCAGCGATGCATATAAATTTTTTGATTTCGAAATGAATAGCAGCAATAAAATACTGATTGCTAAATTTACAGATGAAATAATGACAGAAACATTTGCGAGATTTAAAGTTATTGTAGTGATGAATCCATAGGTAGAAGCAATAAATGCAATTAAAACCAGTATATAAGTAATTCGATTTTCTAATGGCGTTTCTGATGAAAAATATCGTTTCCAGAATTCTATAACCTTATTTTTTAAATCCATATTAATTTCCTTTTTTCAACAAAAAAACCTTCCGCAATAAGCAAAACAAACTTACATACGGAAGGTTTTATATCCTAAGCTAAGCGAACACTACTGTAAGAGTGAAAGAATATTCTGTGTGCTCTGGTTAGCCTGTGCGAGCATAGCAGTTCCAGCCTGTGAAAGAACCTGATTCTTTGTGAACTCAACCATTTCTTTAGCCATATCTGTATCACGGATGCGGCTTTCTGCTGCCTGAAGGTTTTCTGCACCAACATCAAGTCCCATAACAGTTTCTTCAAGTCTGTTCTGATAAGCACCAAGATCTGCTCTCTGCTTGTTAATCTTCTTCAATGCTTCGTCTAATGTTCCAATAGCGCGGTTAGCATCATCTGGACTAGCGAGAGTAAGAATTTCTTCTGTTCCAACATTGCGTAATCCTAAAGCCATTGCGCTCATTGTTCCAATGAAAACCTGTGTTCTCTGATCCATGTTTGCACCAATGTGGAGCCACATAGAAGCTGTTACACTGTTTTCACCTGTTGGGCGTGCAAAACGACCAGTAAGCATATTCATACCGTTAAACTGTGCTGTTGAAGCGATTCTGTCAACTTCTGCAATAAGAGAAGAAACTTCAACCTGAATCTGCATTCTGTCTTCATCACTGTAGATACCGTTTGATGACTGAACAGCAAGCTCACGAATTCTCTGTACAATGTCAGTAGTTTCCTGTAAGAATCCTTCTGTTGTCTGAATGAATGAAATACCATTCTTAGCGTTTGTAGAAGCCTGATTCAAACCGCGAATCTGTGAACGCATTTTTTCTGAAACTGCAAGACCTGAAGCATCATCTCCAGCACGATTAATCTTCATACCAGAAGAAAGCTTTTCCATGTTTTTAGCTTTCTGACCCTCTGTAAGGCCTTCTGACCTTTGTGCAAACATTGCACTCATGTTGTGATTGATAACCATAATGTATCTCCTTAAACCAAGATTAGAGTTACAAGCAAACATGTGAATGTCTGCTACCCCCGGGCAAAACCACCCTTTACTTTATATTTCGGTTTTTGAGAATTTAACTTTAGATTTTTTTTCAATTTTTTTACTTTTTTTTTACAATTTTTTCACACCTTTTTTTACGGGATTTTTAATCATAAAACAGGGCAATTTTTCCAGAATGATACATATTGACAATTTATTTATATTTTTTGTAATATGCTTCTAGCGACAAAGACGCCGTAGATAAATTTCTATTTTCAGGTTCAGCCTGAAGTGGAAAAATATCTACGGCGTTTTTTTTTCGTTCACGCGGAAAACTTACGGTTGCCGCATAATTTACCACATAGGAGCATTTTTTATGGAACGATTAAATTCATTATACGAACCTTCTTTTGAGCATGACGCCTGCGGTATTGGTGCTGTGGTAAGCATTGACGGAATAAAAAGTCACCATGTTGTAGAGAACGCACTTTCGATTGTAGAAAAACTAGAACACCGTGCAGGTAAAGATGCGAGCGGAGAGACTGGAGATGGTGTTGGTATTTTAGTTCAGATTAGCCACGACTTTTTTACTAAGGCTTGTAAAGACGGCGAAATTGCCGGTTCAGATGGAAAGGTTTGTACTGCTCTTGGCGAAGAAAGAGAATATGGAATCGGTCAGTTCTTCTTTCCTGCATCAGCTTTTGAAGAAGAGAAAAAGAGATTTGAAAAGTGCCTTAAAGCTGCAAAGCTGGAATTCCTTGGATGGAGAAGCGTTACAGTAAATAAAAAAGTTCTTGGCAAGAAAGCCCTGGACTGTATGCCTTCTATCTGGCAGGCATTTGTAAAGAAACCGGAAAGCTGCAGGAAAGGTTTAAAATTTGACCAGAAGCTTTATAAAGTAAGACTGGATTTTGAAAAGGGCTCAAAACAGACTTATGTATGCTCATTAAGTTCCCGCACAATCGTTTACAAGGGAATGTTCCTCGTTCAGCAGTTAAGGACATTCTACAGGGATTTGCAGTCAGAACAATATAAATCAGCACTCGCTCTCGTTCACTCACGCTTTAGTACAAACACAAACCCAAGCTGGCAGAGAGCACACCCTAACCGCTTTATCGCACACAACGGTGAAATCAATACAATCCGCGGAAACGTAGACAGAATGCTCGCACGCAAAGGTGAAGTTGATACAACCGGAAGCGACAGTGCAATGCTCGACAACACACTTGAATATTATGTAATGAACGGAATGCCACTTCCTTTAGCAGTAATGATTTGTATCCCAGAACCTTGGAAGCATGATGATTCACTGACCGAAGAAAAACGCGACTTCTACCACTACTGGGCAACAATGATGGAACCTTGGGACGGTCCTGCAGCAATTCTCTTTAGCGACGGGGATCTTGTTGGTGCAACACTTGACAGAAACGGTTTACGCCCAAGCCGCTATTTTATTACAAAAGATAATATGCTCATCCTCTCGAGTGAAGTTGGTGTTCTTGATGTACCGGAAGAAAATGTAGTTCTAAAATCAAGACTTCAGCCTGGCCGCATGCTTTTAGTTGATACAGTTCAAAAGCGTCTTATAAGTGATGAAGAAATTAAAAACACTTTTGCACGCGAATATCCTTACGGGGAATGGTTGAGCCAGAATCTTTTACATCTTGCAGACTTAAAAATCCCGAACAAAAAAATTCCTGTAAGCACTCAGGAAAAAAGAAACCGCTTATACAGGGCATTCGGCTGGAACTACGAAGATTTAAATGAAATGGTTTTACCAATGGCCAGAAACGGTGTAGAACCAACTGGTGCCATGGGTATAGATACTCCACTTGCCTGTATGTCTGACAATCATCCGCTTTTATATTCATACTTCAAGCAGTTGTTCGCACAGGTAACAAATCCTCCGATTGACAGTCTCCGCGAAAAAATTGTAACGGATACAACTGTCTATGTTGGAAGCGACGGAAACCTTTTGAAAACAGAAGGAAAGAACTGCCGCGTACTAGAAATCAATAATCCGATTTTAACTGGTGTAGATTTATTGAAAATTGCAAACCTCGAAGAACCGGGACTTAAGGCAAAGACACTTTCTCTTTTAATTGACCTGGAAGAAACAAAAAATAAAAACTGGCTTGCACGCGCTCTCGACAAACTCTTTAAGAACATTGATGAAGCTTACAAAGAAGGCTTTAACATCATCATTCTTTCTGACCGTGGCGTTGATGAAACTCACACAGCAATTCCTTCTTTACTCGCAGTAAGTTCCGTAGAGCAGTATTTAATCCGCACAAAAAAGCGTACAAAGATTTCTATCATTCTTGAAACAGCAGAAGTTCGCGATGTTCATCAGGCTGCAATGTGTTTAGGTTATGGTGCACGCGCTATAAATCCATATCTCGCACACGAAGCTATTGCCGAAACAATTGATCAAAAGCTTTTAGACAAAGACTACCACACCGCAATTGATGATTACAACAAAGCAATCATAAACGGAATTGTAAAAATTGCTGCAAAAATGGGAATCAGTGCAATTCAGTCTTATCAGTCGGCACAGATTTTCGAAGCAGTTGGAATTGCTCAGGATGTAGTTGATAAATACTTTACAAATACTGTAAGCCGTGTTGGTGGAATTGGTTTAAAAGAAATTCAGGAAGATATTCTGTTCTATCACAAGCAGGCATGGAATCCTAACGGGCTCACAGTCAGCACACATCTTGAAAGTGTTGGTTCGCACAAATTCCGCCGTGGACCTAATGCAGAAGATCACCTTTATAATCCTGAAACAATTGTTGCTTTACAAGAGTCAACCCGTAACGGTGATTACAAGCGCTTTAAGGAATACACAAGTCTTGTAGATGACAATGAACATCCTCACTGTTTGAGGGCACTGCTTGATTTTGATTACAAAGGACGAAAAGAAATTCCTCTCGATGAAGTTGAAAGCGTAGACCAGATTGTTCAGCGATTTAAAACCGGTGCTATGTCTTACGGTTCTATTTCTGAAGAAGCACACAAGTGTATGGCAGCCGCAATGAATCATCTTCACGGAAAATCTAATTCGGGTGAAGGCGGAGAAAAACCTGAGCGACTTGGAACTGAATATAACTCAGCAATTAAACAGGTTGCTTCAGGACGCTTTGGTGTTACAGAAGAATATCTTCTCAGCGCAAAAGAAATTCAGATTAAGATGGCACAGGGAGCAAAGCCGGGAGAAGGCGGTCACTTACCTGGAAAGAAAGTTTACCCCTGGATTGCACAGACTCGTTATGCAACACCTGGAGTTTCTTTAATTTCACCACCACCACATCACGATATTTATTCTATTGAAGATTTAGCACAGTTAATCTATGACTTGAAAAATGCAAACCGCCAGGCACGAATCAGTGTAAAGCTTGTTAGTGAAGCAGGTGTTGGAACAATTGCTGCGGGAGTTGCAAAAGCCGGTGCACAGGTTATTTTGATTTCAGGTCATGACGGTGGTACAGGAGCGGCTCCAATTTCTTCTATTCATCACGCAGGTCTTCCGTGGGAACTGGGACTTGCAGAAGCTCACCAGACCTTGATTCAAAACGGGTTAAGAAGCCGCGTAATAATTGAAACAGATGGAAAATTGATGAGCGGAAGGGATGTTGCTATTGCCTGCCTTTTGGGTGCAGAAGAATTTGGATTTGCAACAGCTCCTCTTATTACAATGGGTTGTGCAATGATGAGAGTCTGCAATCTGGATACCTGTCCGTTTGGAGTTGCTACCCAGAATGAAAAATTGCGTGCCCGATTCCCTGGTAAACCAGAATATGTAGAAAACTTTATGCGCTTTATTGCACAGGAATTGCGTGAATACATGGCAAAGCTTGGCGTTCATTCAATTGATGAAATGTGCGGTAGAACAGATTTATTAAAACTAAAAGACAAGCAGGGATTTGAACGCGCAGATTTAATTGACTTGAGCAGAGTGCTTGGTGAAGTTCAGAGCTTAAAGGGCGGTCGTCTTGAAACCTGGAAAAAAGACAGAACACCTTATGACTTTGGCCTGTCAAAAACTCTTGATGAAAAAGAATTATTGCCTCTGTTTGAAAAGCAGGTACTTAGAAACAAGGAAGGCTCTTCGCATATCAAAATCACTTCTACTGACAGAACAATGGGAACTATTCTTGGAAGCGAGATTCAGAAAAAATACGGAAACACACTTAAAGAAGATTCGTTCATTGTAAATGTAGAAGGCGGTGCAGGACAGAGCTTTGGTGCATTCATTCCAAAAGGCCTCACATTAAAACTGACAGGAGAAGCAAACGACTACTTTGGAAAGGGCTTAAGCGGCGGAAAACTTGTAATCAAAAAGGCACAGGGCTTTACTGGCAAGGCAGATGAAAACATCCTCATTGGAAACGTTGCACTGTTTGGTTCTACTTCGGGAAAAGCATTTATAAACGGTGTGGCCGGCGAAAGATTCTGTGTACGAAACTCGGGTGCTAAAGCAGTTGTTGAAGGATGCGGCGACCACGGACTTGAATACATGACTGGCGGTGTTGCTGTTATTCTTGGAAAAACCGGACGAAACTTAGCAGCAGGTATGAGTGGCGGTGTTGCTTATGTCCTCGATGAAAACCACGACTTGTACAAGAGACTCAATGGTGAACTTGTAAAAATGTACGACCTTGAAGAAGGCAGTGACAGCGTTGCAGAACTCAAGGCCCTGATTGAACAGCATGTTGCAGAAACAGGCTCAGAAAAAGGTAAGGCCATTCTTGCAGACTTTGAACACTATCAGCACAAGTTTAAGAAAATCATTCCTAACGACTACAAGAAAATGGTAGAAGGAATTGCTGAAGGTGAAAAAAGCGGAATGAGTCACGATGATGCTGTAATGGCTGCATTTAAAAAGATTACTGCTTAAGCCAAATAACCTGTACAAAAAGGGATATCTAAGAAGAAAGGTATATGGTGGTTGAGGCTCTCGAAACCACCATTTATTTTGCTAATGGCCATTTCAACAAGCTCAGGAACCGCCCTTCGACAGGCTCAGGAACCGCACGTCGTAATTACCGTACTTCATATAGTTAATGTACAGATCCTGAACCAAGTTCAGGATGACAGATAATATATGTTATGACAAAACTTTTTAGTGAAGGTATTCATTTAAAACGGCCTGTTCAAATGGTGAAAGCGTACATTCCATAAAGCCAAATTTCTCTTTATATTCCTTAGCAATTTTTTCCGGCATTACACAAATTGAAAGATTGATATAATCAGAAATATCATCTGCTAAAGTGTGGAAGTAAATAATCTTATCGTTTGTGTCAAAGCTTTTAAGGCAGGGACTTTTGTTAACATCAGAAGAAATATCGTGTTCCAGAATAAATCTATACGGGCAGGAGTTTACCCATGCAAACAAATCTACCCTAAGCTGATCGAAATCTGTAACAAGGAAATTATTATCGAACTCGCCGGGTGACAGAATGTAAGCAATATTTGAACCCGTTGTAATCAGTGAGTTTAAGTTTATACCAGATTCTTCCTGTGGCAGTTTAGTTGTGTTATAGCCTGCAGCTGTAAATACCTCTGCTGCATTTGTTAAAGAATTTTCTGTAAGCGCAATAACAGGTTTTATGTTGCCTGCATAACTTTCTGCTAATTTTAAAAGCCCTTTACCCGAATTACAGGCATTAGGATTTTTCAATGTATTAAGCGATAAAATATTCAGCATCAACTGTTCAATCGAATGCGACGGAAAAATAAGCTCCGGATTTACTTTTATGCCATGATATTTTAACAGATGCTTGGCAAGCATTTCCTGAAAACCTGGAAAATCTACCTCATAGTGTTTTTGTTTAAGAACATAATGATAGATTTTTTCTATATTGGATTCTAAATCTGTACCCCTGTACAAAACATTTTTCCTGTCAACATTTTGACTATTATAAAAGGAATTTTCTGGCTCTATATTTTGATCTGTATCCTTTACAGAAGTTTCCTGCGTTTTCAATAAAAGCTTTGCATCCAGATTAGAATTTATTTCTACTAATTTCGAAGCAGAATCTGTATCCTGTGATTTATTTTCTTCTTTATCTGTATCTAACAGTTGAGAATCAATTTTTTTATTCCTTAGTGAAACAGAAGAGATTTCGCCTTCGTCAGAAACTTTATCTTTTAACGATAATGAGTTTATTTCTTCTTCATCTTTCTCCAAAAGCTTAGAATCGAGCTTTTTATTTCTTAAAGAAACAGAAGAGATTTCGCCTTCGTCAGAAACTTTATCTTTTAGCATAAAGGGAGCAGCTTCTTCGGTGACAGAATTTTCATTAACGATTGAATCAACTGTAATGAGTTTCTTTGAATCTGCTTTATTTTCAGTGCCGGACTGCCTGTTTTCCTTTTTAATGGGTACAGAGTAGTCAGGATTTTTTACGAAAT
>JAEELR010000231.1 GCA_016282835.1 Treponema sp.
GATGGACGACATGAGAGAAGTTGTGGGTGACGCTCTTGCTTATAAAGGATATGACATCAATTCTATCGATGACAATGAATTGCAGGCTGCTAAAGATTTAATTCTTAACAAATGGAAACCAAATCTTGTAAAGTTTGATGCAGAAGGCTTCGGTAAGTCTTTTGCGAGCGGAGATTTCTGGCTTTGTCAGGGATATGCAGAAGTAATTTATGGTGAAGTTCCTGAAGATAAATGGGATGAAACAATTGATTTCTTTATTCCTGAAGAAGGCGGCCCATCTTACCTCGACAGCATGTGTATCTTAAAGGATGCAAAAAATTATGAACTTGCAAATGAATTTGTAAACTATATTCACAGACCAGAAGTTTATGCAAAGTTCCTTGATGCATTCAATTTCCCTTGCTTTGTAAATCCTGAAGCTGCACAATACATGGAATCAAAACCAATGTATGAAGCAAGCCAGATGGCAAACTGTGAATTAAAAATTGATCTTGGTGAAAACCTTGATAAATATAATGAAATCTGGCAGGAAATCAGATTCGGTGAATAATCTGTCATTCTGAATTCGTTTCAGAATCTGTCCGTGTACAGATTGCGTTTTAAGTTTGACTAAATATTTATGGAGATATTTTAAATTCTTTAACATTTAAAATATCTCTAAACTAGAAAAAATTTGCTATAGAATTTGTTAGTTTTACGCCATTTTATGGATTTTTCTTGTAAAGTTCTATAATCTGGCGTTATTATCTTAGAGTAGGTTTTACGATGAAACATGAGCTGAATTATAAAGATATATTAAAAAATTTGTCTGCCTGTGTTTTACTTGCTGAGAGAGTCTATACAAATGGAGCAGATATTGATTTCAAAATTGTTTTTATTAATGATTTATTTTATAAGTTTACAAAGGGCATACTGAAAGAAGGTTCTCTTTACAGTGAGTTTAAGCATTTAGTTTCTAATCAGATTGGTTGGGAAAAGTACGCCCAGATAATTTTTGAAAATAAGAATGATACTGTTGAAGAAGTATTGTTTTCATATACATATAACAGCTGGATAAAAATCAGCATAAAAAAAATCGATACAAATTTAATCTCGCTCGTAATGAATGATATTTCCAAGGAAAAGTCAAACGAGCAGCTGCTGGATTTACAAAAGAGAAAGCTTGTTTCATTAAAGAATGAAATTTCAACAAATGAAGAAAATTTAAATCAGCAGGAAAAGAGCATTAAAACTTTACACAGCCAGCTTATCTTTGCAGCATTCCATGACAGCCTGACAAACTTATATAACAAAGCATGGATCGTAGCTGAACTAAAAAAATACGCAAATTCAAATTCTGTAAATTCGTTTTCTGTTTTGTTAGTAGATATAGATAATATAAATGTCATGAATGATTTAAAAGGTCATCGTGCCGGAGATGAATTAATCAGGAATATTGCTGCTGTTTTCAAGAGCTATGAAACTGAAGATATTATTCCTGTTCGTTTCAGCGGAGATGAGTTCCTGCTTCTCTTTAAGCATGTAAATGACAGGGATTCCATAAAGCAGGTTTCTTGTGAACTCTTAAAGCAGATAAGTGAACTTGGTGTTTCGTACTCAAGTGGAATTTCTATCTATCCGGATGATTCAGAAAATGCCGATGACATTTTGAAATTTGCAGATATGGCAAAGTCTGAAGCTAAAAAGCAGGGAAAGAACAATATACTGTATTTTCAGAAATTTATGCAGAAGAAGTTCCTGGAAAAAATTAATATTGAAACAAAGCTGTCAAAGGCTATGCTTAACAAAGTATTCAGTCTGTATTTCCAGCCTCAGTATAAAATCGATACAAATGAGTTAAGAGGTTTTGAAGCCTTAATCAGATGGTACGATAATGATCTTGGCTGGATTAGTCCCGAGCAGTTTATCCCTCTCGCAGAAGAAACCCAGCTTGTAATTCCTTTAGGTGAATGGGTATTGGAAACTGCAATCTCTACACTTGCAATCTGGGAAAAGACCTGCGGCTTCGAAGGCATTATGAGTGTAAATGTTTCTCCCGTTCAGTTTAAGAAAGCAAATTTTGTAGAAAGCTTAATCAATAAAGTAAAAAAATACGGCATCACTCCTGGTAAACTCGAAGTTGAAATTACAGAAGGAATTTTTATTGATGATAAGGATGATGCAATTTCGAAACTAAATGAAATCAAGAGCAATGGAATTGGTATTTCATTAGATGATTTTGGAGTGGGCTATTCTTCATTAAGTTATTTGCAGAAACTGCCTCTTGATACATTAAAAATCGATAAATCGTTTATTCAAAATGTAACTGAAAACAATGGAGTCGAGTCAAACATTATTGAAAGCATTGTGAATATGGTTTCTAAAATGGGACTTTCTACAATTGCCGAAGGTGTTGAAACCTATGAACAGCTTTCGATTTTAAAAAAGTTTAACTGCAGCATTGTACAGGGCTTCTTGAAAGGAAAGCCAATGCCAAAAACTCTGTGTGAAAAAATGCTCATGGGCGATGAAGCTTCAATTCTCACAATAAACGACTACACCCCGGAAAACGCTTAGAACTGTGGTGGTTGAGTTCATCGGGGCAACGCCTGCCACCAC
>JAEELR010000232.1 GCA_016282835.1 Treponema sp.
ATGCCTCCTAAGCCGGCTCCAGACGGAATCTACGAGATTCTCAAACGCGCATGTATGGACGGAAAATCTGAAGGACAGCGCGCCGTATTCATCGGAGACTCCGATGTTGATATGCAGACGGGTATGAATGCCGGCCTGGATGTAATCGGCGTTGACTGGGGCTTCCGAGGTAAGAAGTTCCTGGAAGAACACGGTGCCACAGTCATCATGATGACCGCCCCCGAACTCGCCGACTATCTGATTTGCTCGCAATGACAAATTACCCGTTTTATGATATATTCACATCGTGTATTTCAATGGAATCAGGTGCAAGGCCTGAACTGAATGCGCAACGGTATGCAGTGCAAAACACAAAAAACAACAGCCACTGGAGCGGCATGCTCTGGGAAGGCTTTTTGTGAATGCTGCGAGTCCGGAAACTTTGGTACACGCCCATCGTATGACGGGACATCTCAACTTTTGAGAATTGCGCAAGTTCAGTTCTCAGGTAGGAAAAAATGTTACATTCAAAATTTTCTCGTTTAAAACTGCTGACTGCAGCATGGTTTGTTGTATTCGCTTTGCTCTTGACTTCATGTATAACTCCAAATGAAGACAAAGAAGAAGACAAGACTGAAGAAGTTCTTCTTGATTCCACAGAAGCAGAAGAATTACCAATTTATGGAATCTGGGAAAGTACTTGGGGTGAAATATATGTAATTAATGCCAGCAATTTTAAAAACTATTATGACGGTACAAACGAGAGTTATGCTGGTAATAGCTTGCGTGTTCAAAAAACTTCAGATAATTCAGGTTTTATCTATTTTAAATATACAAGATCGGCTCTTCCAGACTGGACCTATTCTGAAGATGCTCCGGATGTTGGAAAATGGTATGCAGTAATGTATAAGGAACTTACTGAAAATACAGTGTTCATCTCTGGAGCTTATAAGGCTGATGGAAAGACCTCATGCAAAACTGTAAAAGAAGCAATCAACGAATTCACCATTGAAAACGGATACTTTGCCGGCGGTTCAGAGTGTGTTAGAACTGGAGATGCTGCAGCGGCTACTCAGGCTGTTGAGTCAGGAAAAGTTACTGTATCAGGAAAAGGATCAGGTTCAGGTACTGGAAATGAATCTGGGGAAGAACCTGAAATTACTGTAATTTCAACTTCATATCTTAAAAATTTTGTTGGTGAGTATACACTTGCTTCTGGTTTAAAATTGAATGTTGGTGCGAAAATTAATATCAGTCAGGATATAAATCATTATTGGAATGCTAATGTTGTAAATCTTACTTATGATGAAAATACAAAAACTTACAGCTTCTTACTTGCACATTCATCTCAGAAAGATGCTTCCGGTTCAATAGACCCAGGCATTACAGGGCAGGAACCTTTTATTACTCAGCAGGGACTTTTCTGGAGCCGTATGACTTTGACTGCAAAATCAGGTTCTCAGTGGGAAATCAAGTGGTCTTCAGTCTGGACTTCTTCGATGACAGATGCTGCATCATTATCCTTGGATAAAACTGATAGTTTTACAGGCCCGGAAACTACAAAAATCCACTATTCATATAAATTCTATTTTGGAAATCCTGCAAAGGATAGTGAAGGCTGGTGTACTGTAGATAAAGGCAGCCTCATTTACGAGAAAGCTTTTGATTCAGCTTTACCGACAGATAAAACCTGGAAAGAAATTTATGAAGAATATGATATTGATTCGAAAATCAATTTACCTGATGGAAAAGTTGCAGACTACTGGTGGTACAGCACAAAATCAATTACAAGTGATGAAGAATCTTATGTTTATAAATTGTCAGATAATACAAAGCCAAGCCTTGATGAATATGAGTTTTATCTGGCTTTGAAAGATGAGCAAAAGCCTGTAGAGATTTATACAAAAAATGGAAAATATTACAAAGAAAATACAGGTTATCTTGAAATAAAAACAGATTCAATTCAGTGGAATGATGATATATATACAATTATTGATGCTGCTGTATGGAGTGTTTGGACTAGTGATAATGCTATACCTAACCGTGTTGCATATCTTGTAAGTAAAGATGACAAAAATTATTTGTGTTCAGTTTGGTATTATATTAATAAACCAGATAGTAATAATACATATGTTAATTTTGAATTACCTTTAGAGTCTAATTTAACTGCATGCCCTGTTGAATACGATTATACTTCTGATGCTTGTAAAACTGGTAAAAACAATAAAAATCTAAATAAACAAGACGTTGATTTTATATATCCTCCAATATCATATCCATTATACTTTACTCGTTCTGCGTTCTGGATGGCTTCAGGTCAAAATCTTACTTATAACGAAGGTGATGAAAAAGCTGACAATTCAAATTATTGTTTCTTCATTTTGAATGATGCAAATTCAATTACCTGGGTAACCTATCCATTGGTTGAAGATGAAGAAAATGAAGAAGAATGGCGTGAACGAGAGGAATATTCATTAATCAAAGGTGAAGAAGGACTCTGGGAACTGCAAGACACTGCATCAGATTCTGAAGATGGAACTACGGATAATGTGATGATGGCAGGGATTACAGAAGGACTTGAATTGATTATTAGTGCAGATACTATTTATGTTGATTATGGAGAATATTATTATATAAAAGAATGGTACACAAAAGTAGGTGCTGAACCATATACAAAAAAATATCTTTTTGAAGGTATCGATTATAATTAACTTTACAATCCCCGGCTTGTATGGGTAC
>JAEELR010000233.1 GCA_016282835.1 Treponema sp.
ATCTTAGTGATTTCAACCTGTGCTTTTTCTATATCACAAAGCTTCATTGGCCCCAGAAAATCAATTTCATGTTTTAACTCCTCTGACGCCTCCCATGTAAAACTAGTCAGTATTTTTTCTTTAACTACCGTATCTGCTTTTTTTAAGGCACGTGCCAGAAGCTGCCTGTCTACCTGACGAATAATCGCCTGAATTTCCAGAACACCAAGATACCTGATATCATTAAAAACAAAATAAGAGTTTTCAACATTCGCAGTAAGAATAGGATTCTTTTTAAAGAACTCATCGCTATGACAGTTAAATTGCGACAATTCCTGATTTGTCAATTCTTTAATAACATCCTCTGCCATTGTCTTTCCAAAAAATCCAGATTTTTTCAAAACAAAAGCAGCGTCGGCAATAACCTCCGGATTCGTACGCTGCTCTTCATCATTTATATACAGTCGAAGATTTTCAAGCATCTTCTTATATCCCTCTGATATGAAGGCCTCGAGTATCTTCAGTGTTTTTTCGTTTACCGCATCAAAACGAGCGGTAACATTTTCCAGGGCTTTTGATTTGTATTCTTCGAGTTCGGATGTTTTCTGCATAGCCTCTCCTTCTTACAATTTATATTTATTGAAAAATTGTAGTTGTATTATTCTTTCCGCAATTTCTTTTGCTTGAAAGAATCCATTCGCCACAAGTTCTTCTTCAGATTGTAATAATGCATTTTTAAAATTCATTTGAAGTTCATCAAAAGCTTGTAATGCAAATTCTTCATCTAAGTCTATAAGTTTTCTTTCCTTTTTAAAATCTTCTCTCGTAATTTCATCAATATTTATTTTTTGATTAATTCTAAAAGCCATTTTCCTTGTTACATTTTCATAAATTAAAGTACTCATAACATCATAAAAAGGTGCCATTTTTACTGAGCTTAAATCTTTACTATAAACAAGAGAATAATTTTTTATGTGATTGTCTGTATTCCCAATAAAATAATTGAAAATACACATTTTCCAAAATGCTTTCTGATCTTTTATTGGATTTGAAGAATATAAACGAAGAATATCAAAAATTGATTTTAAGTAATGTTTTCCTTCTGGTTCATATTTTTCTGAAAGATTGATTCCTAATACCTGAGAAAAATCTTCCTGATGAAGTCTATACGGCACAGACAAGTTTTCAACAAACTTTGAGTTAGCATCTGAATAACAATCATATCTTTTTGATGCAAATAACAATGCTGGATTTTGTTTGTTTTCATTCTTTATTATAAAGCTTTCAGGAATTTCAATCCCAAGCTTTTGAGCTGTTATAAGACATAACTGCTCATTTATAATCTGGTTTTCATAAGAATCATTGCACCGTTTTATAATGTAATTACCTGGCGTTCCACCTCTAGGTAAATACCACTTATTATTTTTTTCATCATAGTAAAGACTTACTTTTCTACAAGCGCCGCTTAAAGAGAAATTGCTTTTGTTTGATTCTTGAAAATCTAATTCTCCCAGATCAATAAGTTTATAATCAAAGTCTTCTTCAGTAGAATCATTACTTATCTTTATTGCACCTAAATATTCGTTAGAAAAATATTTCAACAATGATATATAATCATTATCATCGATTTGCAGAGAATTAATTAAATACTTACGATTAAAACCACCCGGCAAAAAACCTTCAAAATAGTTTCTTGTTTCCTTAGGAGAAAAAGCCTTTTTAGAAAGCGGTAAGCTTATGGAAATTGCATGACTTTGTGGACATCTAAGGTAGGCTTCATCATAGATAAAACATGCATCATTAAAAGATGTTCCAGATATTTTTCCAACATTTTGTAATGCCCCATTAATCTCCATTTTCACGCAAATATTAAATGATTCCATATAATGAAATATGTAGAGTTTCTACTCTTCCCCCAATTCTTTCAATATTTTTTCTCTCCATTCAAGAACAATCTGTTTGTTCTTTGCAGCAACGGCGCAGAAATGTTTATTGATTTCAAGAGGATTTCCAGTAGGACTTTCATTAGCATTACGTACCATGCATGGGGTACAGAAGGCTGCCTTATCGCACTTACAACACTCACCTTTCCCCATATCCTTAAATCTTAAAGAACGGAGCCATTTTATTTTTTCTGAATTATTCCATATTTCTTCCAGAGAATTCTCATTTAGGTTTCCAAGTATCATCTCCTGCCAGCCAGGACATGGATATACATTTCCATTTGCCACCATACAACATTTAGAAATTCCTACTCCACACAGACGCCTTTCACCATTAAATTGAAACTCATTACATTTTTTTACAAAATCAGGAGCTATAACAAATCTTTGATAATCAACATCATCCTTTATTATATTTTTTATTAAAACTCCAGCTTCTTCTACCGACAGGCGGTTTGCAAGATTATCTGTTTCATGGTTAAACTTTGCCATCATAATATAGTCTGTCTGTGCACGTATTTTATGTTCATGACACCATTTTATTACATCTGGATAATCATCTTTATTTCCTTTCATAGCTGGGCAACTTACTTGAACAGGAATATCATTTTCAATTAAACGAAGTATTGCATTTTTTGTTTTTTCAAAGCTGCCATTAAGTTGTGTAATTGATTCATGATGCTCTGGTATCATTGAATAAAGTGAAACCTGAACGGCCGAAACATTTCCTTCTTTCAAGATTTTAATCATCTCATCATCAAGTAATGTAAGATTTGATAACACTGTTACATAAAAATCATCTTTTTTTGCGGCACGTAATAAATCCTTAAAATGAGGATGCATCATAGGCTCACCACCACTCAAGGTAACATTGAGTACATTTAATTTTGAAAGCTGCTCCAGGACAGAATAATAAAGCTCATCCTCTATATTATAAAGTTTGAATTTGTGTGGTATATAACAATGTACACATCTTTCATTACATTTGCTTGTAAGCTCAATTTGAAAACTTGTAAGATGAGGTTTACCATTAAAATGCTGTTCAAGATATTCCTGAGTTGATGCATCAGCTCGTTGAATAGCAGGCGAAAAATCCTTTCTCATAGTTACTGGCTGAACTGATTGATAAGTAAAGCCTGTATCGTTTTTATTTAATTCATTCTCAGATTCACCTCTTACAATGAAGCCATCCTCCACCAGACTATCATAAAAGCTTCTTGCATCAGTAAGAATGGTCTCTCTATCAACATCCTTAAAATTCACTATTATTTTATCAACCAGTTCATCAAGACTCTGTGGATTACGATTTAAAGCACAAAGGAATACTGTACCACTTTCATTTGTACAACGATCATTAAAAATACCTGTTGATGTAATATATCCTACTCCATCATAATTTCGTATATACGTATCTCTCTTTTGTCTATAAAACATTTAAATCCTCCTTTTTTTCAAGAGCCTCTAAAATATCGTCTCTCTGCTTTGCCAGTTGTTTTATTAAATGTACATACTTACAATATGTTTTATTAAGTTTATATAGTTCTCCATGATTTGCTGTTAAGTGTGTAGTTGGACAAAATCCACAAAAGTCTGATGCAGTACATACAGTGCATTCAGGAATATCTTGAGCTTTTATTGTCCGTATTTTTTTCAACAACAGATTGTCATAAAAAATCTCTTTTAAACTATTCTCTCTTATATTTCCAAGCGGCTCATACCAGCCTATCATTGGATAAATAGTACCGTCAGCTCCTATACAAAGGTTTTGCGTTGCACCACCATAAAAACTAATCTGTGACAAACATACTGGATTACTTTTTTTAAAAATATAAGCCAGTTCCCCTCTATTCTCCATTGCAACAGAAAAAAAGTTATTGATATCCTTTACTGTAAGACAATGTTTTAAATTATCTCCTTTATAATCACTAGAGCCGAAAATCATCAAATCTATGCAGTTATTAATATTTTCAGAATTCATTTTTCTCATAACATCAGGAAAAAAATCTTTATTTTCCTGCATTGCCGGGCAGCTTACAAAAAGAGGAATATTTCTATCTCGTAATAAAGAGATTGCATCCTTTGTCTTTTTGCAACTCCCCTTTAGTCCTGTTATTTTGTCATGAGTATCTTCATCAATAGCATACAAAGAAATTTGAACTTGCCGTAAATTTATCAGGGTCTTAATGTAATCTATATCTTTTTCTGTCATTAATGTTCCATTAGTTAAAATTGAAAACCTTAAACCAAAAGAATCTATAATTTTACATATAAGTTGCCATTGTGGATTTAATAGAACCTCTCCGCCTGTAATTACTACATTAGAAACTCCAAGTTTTATTGCCTGCTCTAAAACATTTGTTACCATTTTTACTGTCATAAATTCTTTTCTTTTATTCAGACAATCACGATAACAATGCAGACAATGTTCATTGCATGGATTAGAGATTTCTAATTCTAAGTTTTTAAATTGACAAGTGTTCATCTACATCTCACCGGGAAAATCCAGGGTAGGTCTTATTGTTCCACCATAAGCCTTAATCATATATTCAATAAAATACGTAGCTAAATCGGCTCGAACTTCATCTCGAAATTCTGGTTTAACAAGATAGTAAACAAGACTTTCCAAGACATAGAAATTAAACTCATTTCTTCCTACAAGCTTAAAATGACGAAAGCCCATATCATAATAATCTTTATATACTTCCTCAAAAGTAAGATTGTTTTCTTTTCTTTGTCTTAACCCTTCATAAAAATTCTTTGAGCTCTCTTTATTGATTAGGCAGCTGTATTCATGATTTGCATTTCCCTGATAGCAGTTTATTCTTGAAATATTTGAATAATGATCTTTTGAGCGGTTACAAGAATTAGGACACAATCCGTCAATCAATATTTCTATCTTGTCTTTATTTTTGATTTTTTCTAAGAAAGCCAGATTTTTATTTTCATGAAAATCCAGTACAACAAGATCATATTTTTCTGTTGCCACATTTATTTTTTCTATATCATTCTGACATGCCGTTATTGATTGAATAAACTTAAATTTTGGATACTCTTTACGCAGATAGTTTTCAAGAACTGGAGAATTCACGAGAACTTCATTTTTCCCATTATTTGCCATTTCCATTGCAAGATTGCAAAGTGTATCATTTAAATGTTTTTCTTCTATAAAATTATTAGTAAATGTGTAACGAGCAGCAATACCAGCATCATTAATTTTATATATTGTTCTCTCCATATCTATTGGAGAAGTCGCCATTCCCAGGGATAATCTTCCGCCTGCCCATATTGTATTTTTGAAAGTTCCATAAAAACTTGCAATTCTGGAATTTTCCATAAACCAGCTTTTATGCTGAACTGTATACTTTGCAAAATAAGTAAAGAAGTTGATATAATCCAAATCAAGACCGGGTAAATAGAAATTGATACTGGCATTATTCATATCAGCTTGGACATATTTTAAAGAGTCATTTATTGTGTCTATCTGAGCTATTGTATCAGCTTTAATCAAAAAACCTGCACTGACAAAGTTGTCATAAAACTCTTTTGCATCATTTTTTAAGATTTCTCTATCAACATCTGCAAATTGTTTTAATAAGATATCAACCAACTGACCTAATGATTGAGGTTGTGGTTTTAAAGCACTCAAAAAGACTGCACCCATAGGATCCACTTCACTCATTTTATTTAATCCCGTACTAATAATATAACCATACCCATTATAGATAGAAACATGTGCGTCTTTTTTAAGTTTATAAAACATTAGTCTTTCCTCTGCTTAATAAAAAATGGATCCTTTTAATTTTATGTTGCAGGATCCCCACAACATGTGTCGTTTTGCTTGTTTTGCTACTGACTATTAAAGATGCTGATTACAAGCATTACAATCACTTGGACCACGGAATGGACCTTCACCAGGACATCCTGCGGCATAACTTCCAGAAGAAGAATTCTGTGCGATAATCTGCGGTTTTGTATAAGTCATATTTTTCTCCCATAGAATAAGTTAACCTGTTTTTCAAGGCGACCGCCCGACGGACGGAAAAATAAATGCATTTTTTCATGCATTACTTTCCAAGCAACCAAAGAAGAGCATCAATTGTCTTCATATTGGTATAATACGGACATTTCTTTTTCATTTCATTTGTATAATTTTCAATTTCCGTTTTTATTTTTTTCTTAGTTTCATCAGAGAAATATTTACAAATTTGTGTGACTGAACTCTTATTAAACTGTTGAGTTGAAATTTGATATTTACTTAATGAGTTTTTTACCTGAGTATCATAAGCAGGAACAATTCCTAATGCTCCCATAATAATTTTTGTTATAAGTGTATCACTTACCTTTTTTAAGCCATCTTTTTTTCCTGAAACATAAGATTTTTTCAGTTTAGTTTCAAATGTAAATAATTCGTCTAGAAGAGTTTCTGATGTGTTATTTAATAAGTCTTTTCCAAATAAATGATAATGTTTAAGAATAACTTTCACAGCTGGAATATGAATTTTATAGTCTTTATCTAACAGTTCAGTAGACCCCCGCATCATTCCCCAGCTTGCCAGATAAAAGCCAAGATGAATGCTTAAGAAATCTATTTTATCTTCATTTATATCTTTTACTGTGAGATTGTTTTTTTCTAAATCAGAACATACAAACGCGAATTGCTGAATACAATGCTCCCATGATAAAAGCCGAGAATGCGGTTGATCTCGTAGTTTATTTAACTTAGCCAACGTTCTTTTAACATCGCTGATTTTAAGTATTTTGATTTCTTTATCTGCCATAATAATTCATGAATATTCTAAGTCTAAATCTTCAATTCATAGTGAGTGGGTTTTCATAAATTCGTATGAATTTTTACATTATTTTCAGTGATTTTTTCACTGATTTTTATGCAGATTGTCACTATTTTCTTATGAAAAGGAACTCTTGCCAGATGAGATTTTCAAACTTACATTTTATTTAAAGAAAACTTTGAAGTATTTAATTACGCGCCAATATTATGTGAGATATCTAATATGAAATTTAAACCAAAAATACGAATACCAAGACTTCCAAAATTTGTAAAACATAATTTGATTGCTGGAACCTTGGGTTGCGTTATTGATTTTGCCATTGAAATTCTTGGAAACATATTCTTTGGTACACAAATTATGGTACCTGCAACTGTCATGGGAAACGTTAGAATGTTTATCAGCTTTTGTATCATATTTTCACTCATTTATTGTAATTATAAGGTTTTACATTGCACTGTCTGGGAAACAATTTTAGCTACACTATTAGAGCTTTTTGTTATATTCATTCTATTAGACGCAGGATTACCTGTATTTACTTTTACGCCAACAGCAGCAAAAGTAATTGGTGGAATTATTGTATGGGGATATGCACTCATATTTGTTTTCTGACAAGCAAAGGAGGAAAAATTATGAAAATGAACATAAACGATGAATGGTTGTTGATTGACAAAACTCTTTACAGGTTAGATAACATTGCAGCTATAGGAACAGAAGATGGAATTAATGGTACCAGAGTATACCTGGTTTCTGGAGAAATCAAAACCTACCATTATTACAATTCATATTTGGATACTATTTTGATGAAATTTACGAAAATGAAATGGATTATTACAGAGCAATTTACCTTTCTTAATCCTAAAAATATTCTTTACATAGAAGAAAAAAATGATACTCAATACTATAATGTTAGAGGCATAATAAAGACTTTCTCTGCTACCGTTCCGGCAAGTTTAGAAAAATTTATGGAAGTCTATATTGTAAACCAGGCTGAAAAACCATCTGTAAAACCAGCTCATAATAATCCAGTTAGCAAACCAAATCCTATAAAACCATCAAAAACAAAGAACAATTCAGAAGAAATTGATGAATTTGATTTTGATGATTTAGATGACATAGATGAAAAAGAACTTGACAGAATCCTAGACGAAATGAATATAATTCCAAAAAAGAATAAAAAAAACTCCGCCACCAAAAATCAAAAAACTAAGAAAGGAAAAAAGAATTCTAAAAAATGATTTCCGCCACAAACCAAAATTTCTGTGATATACTGAATGATATGCCTAAGCCTCTTAGAACTCTTATTATTTGCATTATCGCAGAAATTTTGAATTTTTTTACCTGTGATATTTTTTATCACGTGCTAAATATACCACTCTTTTTTGATACGATTTTTACAGTGGCTGTAGTTTTCTATTGCGGGCTTATTCCGGCGCTTTGTGTTTCTGTGGGATATAATCTTATAAATTCACTTATCTGGATTTGCAGGGAAGGTGTTACAGATCCTTTCATTTTCTTTTACACAATCTGCGGAATTCTGATTGTTCTTTCAACCTGGCTTTTTGCCCGCAGAAAAGAAGAGTTCAAAATCTCACCACCAATTACGATTTTGTATCTGGTTCTCATTGCCCTACTCTCTTCATTGTGCACAATTATTTCAAGCGGAATAATCGATTATTTTCATTATATTTATTATGACGTTCCCGATATGATGAATCCTATTAAAACTTTTACAGAGTCCTTTGTTCAGCATCGTTTCAGTCTGCTTCTTTCCTGCATTCTGGCTCAGATTCCAATATCTTTTGCAGACCGCTGTATTGCAACTTTTGCAGGCTATGGAATTTACCGGCTGGCAGAACGGCTCATAGACAGAAGGCAAAAATGAATCATACACAAACAATAGAAGAACTCGAGCACATCATTCAGAATTACATAACTGTGTTTATTGTTTTTGATATTCTTTTTTTTGTGATGATTTTTGTATGCGTGCTGATTTTAATCCGCTTTTTAAAATCTAAAAAAAATCTGCGCGACTCCAATGAATATCTTTTGTACACAATTCACGGGCAGGAAGAAGAACGTTCCAGAATTGCCCGCGAGCTGCACGATACAGTAGCACAGGATTTACGTTACTGCAGAAATCTTCTTGAAAAAAAAGATGGGACAGCTAATCTTCCGCAGGTAGTGGAGATTCTGAATAAATCCCTGTCGCAGGTACGTCTTATAAGCTACAACCTCTCCCCAGCCGACATCACTAAAAAAGATTTAAAAGCAAATCTTGTAAATCTTTGTACTTCACTGGCTGAAAACTGCGAAGTAAAATTCCGGCTTTCAATGCCCGACGAAACAGACACTTCTTTTTTAGATGAAAATGATATTCTGAATCTTTACAGAGTTGTACAGGAATCTTTTACAAATATCATTAAACATGCCCAAGCCGAAGAAGCAGTAATTCTCATAAGAAACGCGAGCGACAATGAAGAAAAAGGCCTTTATATTTTTATAAGTGATGACGGCTGCGGTTTTGACAGTGATGCAGAGTTTTATGATAAGACAAAGCATTTTGGTCTTGTGGGAATGAAAAAGCGCTGCCAGCTTATTGGAGCTGATTTTTTGATTTCGTCGATTCCGGGAGAAGGTACACAAATCCGAATTTTTAAGCCAGTTTCTAATACTACACATTCTAATGGAGGTGGCCTGAATGGTTGAAGAAAATAATAAAATCAAGTTTTTTGTTGTAGAAGACCACACGCTTACAAATAGAGGAATCCGCGAACTGATTGGCCAGCGCAGCCGCTTTACCTGCGTAGGCTATGCTTTTTCAAAATCTGAATGCCTTGAAAAATTAAAGGAGCTTGAAGAAGAATCTAAACTTCCTGATATTATTATTCTTGATTTATTTTTAGGCGAAGAAAGCGGCCTTGATATTTTACGTCAGGTAAAAGAAAAGCTTCCTTCCATAAAGATAATTGTTTATTCTATGTACGCAAAGCCAGGAATTGTATCACTTGCACTTGAAGGCGGCGCAGAAGGCTTTGTGTTAAAGTCGGCCCCGGAAAGTGAATTGTTTGCCGCAATTGAAACCGTTATCGCCGGCCAGACCTACGTTCAGCAGACTCTCGTTTCTCCCCTTTTTACCTACAGAACAATTTTCGATGGTCTGACCCGCCAGGAGCAGGTTGTCTTCAAAAAGCTGATTGAACGAAAAACACGCCCTCAGATTGCAAAAGAAATGAACATAGTAGAGCGCTCTCTTGAAAATTACCTGTCCCGAATCTACATGAAAACCGGCTGCAAAAATCACGAAGAACTGATTAAAAAGTTTGGAGAATAATAACTTTCATTGTCAGGCTTAACCCGACAACCCTGTTAATTCTTCTGCTTTAGCCCGGACTGCTTTGTAAAGAGCGTCCGGGTTATTTTTATTTTCAGTAATCAGTCTTACAAAAACAGAACCGGCAACTACTGCTTCTACTTCAGAAGCCAGAGCCTTTGCCTGTTCCCCTTTCGAAATACCAAAGCCTCCATAGATTTTACTTTCTCCGGCAGCAGCCTTCTTTAAGAAATTCAGGGTAGCGGCATCGATTTTTGTATCTGTTCCGGTGATGCCTGTACGAAGTGCCGCATAGATGTAGGGGAAGCCTGCATGAGCAAGCTTGTCCAGACGCTCAGGAGCCATACTCGGCGCTGCTACAGGAATATTTTCCATTCCATTGGCACGGCAGGCAGCAGTCAGGCCTTCATCAAAATCAAAAGGAAGATCCGGAATAATCATACCAGTGACACCGGCAGCCG
>JAEELR010000234.1 GCA_016282835.1 Treponema sp.
CTTTTTTTCTTCAATGTGAGCCGAAAAAGACCTGCCGCAACCGAACATATTGTCCATGGTTCTGTTCAGAATATGTTCCGTGGTATGCGACGGGGCATAATAGTTCTTTTTTGGTGAATTTAATACAACATCTTCCATAAGAGTAGTATATCAGTTTTTCGCAGTATTTGCGACACCCCAGTACGGGCGTCCACATAACCAGTTGTTATGTGATTATTTCTTTTCGTCATCATGATTATCTTGATAAAATTTCAATCCTGCACTTTCAACAGATTTTTTTAATTCTTCTGGATTTTCATACTTTTCATTTACAGGAAATTCTTTTACATATCCGCCAAAAATCCATACATTATAAATATCACCTTCATTTCTGAAGAAAGGATCATGTTCTTGCTGTTGAATATAATACCAAGGAGCTGTAATACCATCTATTGTTTCTGTTTCAACGGTTTTTGCAATTGCTGGAACTACCATTCCTTTAAACACAACTTTTCGAGTTTGTTCGACCCAGCCATTACATCTAAAATCACATCCTTTTATTTCGACCACTTTTCCTTTTAAAGAATTGGTATCTCTCATTTTTAGATTTTCTGCAATGTATATTTCATTTTTAACTTTGTAAGCCTTTATTCCGTTTATTTCTATAATCATGTCTGACGGAATTTCTTTTACAGACCAGAAGTAAGATTTATCTTCAAGATTATACAGACAACCAATGAATACACCATTATTTGTATCAGGTAAATAGCGGTATTTTGAATCAAGATTTAGATTTCCATTGTTATCTGTGCAGATAAGATTATCCCATTTTGTATCTTTTACATTGGTAAAAGATATGATGCCGTTTTTTATTATATATGTACCTTCAATATAATAGCCATCGCCACCTCTTGTTCTGAAATTTGAGACAAAAGTATTGTCGGCTTTACATTTCAAGTAATCTCCAAACGCATTTTGTGTGACCAATACATCTTTTATTTGCTCATCCGTTAATTCATTAGTTTGCGAAAAAGTTTTTGCGATAAATATCAAAACAAATAAAAATACTATAAATCTTTTCATTCTTTTTTCCTTTTTATTTCTTCTTTACCACGCCAATAGTGTGTGAGCATAACAACTGGTTGTACCGCATCAGGTTCGACCCGCTGTCGGCTGCGAAGCTTTGTTAGTTTTTGTTTCCATAATATCGAGATAATTTTGAAATTATTATTTCTTCAAAATTTCTTCGGCCATCGATTATTGTGTGAACTATTACTTTATTTCCTGAGATTTCATAAACGATTTTATAATACTCTTGTATCAATTCTCTATATTTTGTTATTCCCTGACGTTCTAGTTCAGGAACAATTCTTCCACTTTTAGGATGGATTTGAAGAGACTCAATATTTTCTTCAAATTCAGAAATTATTCTTTCAACGTAGTCTGGATTTCTTGAAAAATAATATGTGGTAATTTCATCCAAATCTGCTTCTGCAAATTCTGAAATTATAATTTCTTCAATCTCTTTATTTTCCAAGATCGTACTTCCTTCTTAAATTTGAAAATACTTCTTTTGCAGGTTTTGTTCTTCCAGCCTGTACATCCATTTCAGAAAATTGAATGATTTTCAACAAATTGAATGCATCTTTCATTTCCTGGTAAGATTCAATATCAATTAATACTGCGCGAGATTCACCGTTTTGTGTAATTATAAGCGGTTCTTTTTTTTCATTTACAAAATTCATCATGTCTGCAGCATTTGTTTTTACATAAGAAATCGGTTTGATACATTCTTGAACATTTGTAATCATAAAAACCTCCAGTCTTTATATGTTACTATATTCAGACTGATTTAGCAAGAAAAAGGCGGGATGATTTTATTCCTTAAATGCCACCGCATCAATCTGGAACTTGATTCCTTCTCTTATAAATTTCGTTTCAAAAGCTTTTCTTGCAGGATATTTTCCTTTGAAGCGATTCTTTAATACTCCCGGCAGGGCATTTAAATCAGCTATGTTTGCAAAGAGACAGTCCATCTGGACAACAGATTCTAAAGTTAAACCGACTTTTTTGAGTCGTTCTTCAAGGACATCAATTGCTCCGTTTATTTGATTTTCAATGGACTCACCTTCATTTTTCATACAATAACTTGTATATACAAAATCGCCTGCTTCAATGATAGTTGAGTCAGCCCAAAAATCATCAGTTTCAATTCTGTTTATTTTCCCCACAAAAACTCCTTAGTTTTTTACAAAAGTAACACAGTACGCCATCAACCTAACAACTGTTTAAACTGCAAACCGTTTTAACCAACTGTCGGTTACGAAACCTTTCGTTATGTGATTTTTTATTTTACTACATTAGCCCAAGGCAATTTTGTTCCGGCACCATCGTAAAGATTCTGAATATATTGTCCAAAGAAATAACCTTCAGTTCCATCAGGCAAGCGAACTTTTATCCATTCGTCTGTTACACCACCAATATTTTGTTTAACACCACTTTTTTCCAGAATTCTAAAACCAGTGTTGATTGGATATGTTCCCAGGCTTTCAGTGTTTGTGCCTGGTCCTTTTCGTAAACGAATTCTATCATCATTTAGAATTCCATAATTTTTTAAATGATTTCTTACAACATATAATTTAACATTTTCATAACCAGATTTATAATAGCTTGAATGATTAGGTAAATCCGGTCCTTGTAAAATATAAATTTCACCGTAATTTCCAATACCCCATGAAACAATAAAATTATCGCAATTTTTTGCCAGACTGTAATTCATATTTAAAGTTAGCTGATCATTGCCATCAAATGTTTGAATTTTAAAATTTGAAGGACAATTTTGATTTTCATCAGGTATAATTACAAAATTATTTTTTAGTCTTCCATAAATTAAATTATCTTCAAACCATTCTTCTGAAAAACTTGCATATAATTGATTATTAAGGAATATGTTTGTTCCTATTAATTTATAGTTATGTTTTTCAAGCCATTCTGAAAGTTTTGAATAACTGATTATCTCATTTTTTTGATTTTCGAAAGAAATAATAAAACTTTCATCGATTTTCTTTTCAATAAATAATACTGCATTATCAAAAAGAATATATTGTACCGGATATTCTTTATCATCAGGAAGTTCATATAATTTACACTCACCATTTTTATAAGTATAAATCATCTTTGATTGATTTATTGAAATCCCATTACTCGATACGGCAATCATATATGCTATAGAATTTGTATGTTCATCTTCAGTTTCTTTTTTTGCAAAAGTTTTTCCATTGAAAACTATCATTTCATCCTGTGCATTAAAGAAAATAAGATTTCCCTTATTATCAACCAATGGACCTAACGGAGCATATGATTCGTAGGCATTAGTATAAAAATTAATTAATTTTTCTTCTGAATTTTTTGGAAATTCTGCGATTAATTCAAACTCAGCATTAATTGCATTTTGTGCAAAGATGGCATTTTCTATTATTAAGCTAAATAAAATAAACAATACTGTTTTAATACTTACATTCTTTTTTCTTTTCATTTTACCTTCCTTAATCAGCGCCCCAGTGCAGGCGTCCACATAACAACTGGTTGTACCGCAGCGAGCTCGACCCTCTGTCGGCTTTGAAACTTTGTTATGTGATTATTTTTTATACTTATTAAAAACAGCTTCAGGTGGTTCGCCTCGTTCTGCGGCTTGAATCATTTCTATCATGATTTTTTCAGACTCAGTTACTTTTATCTTATCAATAGTCATAGATTTATCAGGGAAATAACAGATTGCCGAGCTGAAATATTTATTTAAGTTTTCATCTTTGAA
>JAEELR010000235.1 GCA_016282835.1 Treponema sp.
CAGGAAGATGATGCCCGCTGGCTTCGCGATAAATATGCAAATACTTTCTTTTTGATTCCGGGCTACGGAGCTCAGGGTGGAGCTGCCAGAATTGCAGCTACTCTGCTTGATAAGGCAGGTGGAACTGTAAACAGTTCCCGCGGTATTTTGTGTGCCTGGAAAAAGGATGAAGAAATTGCAGGGGCTCGTGATGCCGGAACCCTTAAATTAGAGGACATCGCCGCTTCTGCAGCCCGCGCAAGTATCTTCAGCAAGAATGATTTGCTGGGTGCAAAGGCAAGTCTCAATTAACCCTGGTTATTTTTTGATGACATTTGTCACAAGCCGCATTTTTTCTATTGTCATTTTTAAATTATTTTTTAGAATGAAATCACAAAGATTTAAAAATAATTTAAAAATGATTTAAAAAATAATTTAAAAAAAGTTTAAAAATGTATTGTTCTCCGCAGTTTTTTGGGCTAAGAACTGCGGACGCAATACTAATTCACAGATTCCGGTTCATAAACTAATTCATATCCAGAGTAAATTGTTATAAAGCCGGTACGGTCTCCAACTTCGAGAATCTTATAAATCTTACTGAGTTTATTTCGCAGTGCACCTTCACTTCCGTGAATCTTCTGTGCAATTTCCTTGTATTTCATTTGATTCAAAACATCCTGCAAAAGAAGCATATCACTTCGTTCCAGGCCTTTATATTGAGCAAGGTTTAAAACTTTATCTTTCGAGCCCTCTCTAATTCCCGTTTGTTTGGCAAACTGGAAAAAGAAAAAGATACAGATAAGAAGTGCAAAAGTAGAGCCGAATTTATCAATCCCAAAATTAACAAGGGTAATATCATCGTAAATCAGCGGGAACAATAATTCATAAAGATAAATGAATCCAATCAGAATAAGAAAGCGTTTTTTCAGACGAAGCTGATTTGTACGGACAAGAAAGGTTGCGACTGTTATGCCTAACATCAGCAGACTCATATAGGAATTAGGATTAAAAGAAGCGGAAACCAGTGATTGCAAAAGACTGCCAATTCCTATCAGGAAAAATCTCTGTGGGTAAAAAATCAGAATAACAGCAAATACAATTGTTGTTAGGTTTACGAAAAGCCCGGTAACGTATGATATGGTGTGAATAATATGCAGGTCTTTACCATACACGTCATTCAGATAAATCATCATATTTCTTGGAGTAGTGAAAATCAATAAGAAAAAGGTGATTAATGAAATGTAGTGGACTGCTTTAAGAATAATATTTGAATAAAGTTTATTTGGAGTCATTTTTTACCCCCCTGTATTTTTATAATATATCAGTTTTTACGAATATTGGAATAGTTTGAAAAGACATAGTTTTACATTTTTTTCGTATGACATTTGTCACAAATCGTATTTTCAAGGTTTACCTTAGTTTTTATTTTGTGTATTAATAATCCTTGTAAAAAAAGAAGAAAAGAATATGAAAAAAACAGTCCTGATATTTTTAATGCTTATAACCTGTTTCTGTAAAATAGCAGCGCAGGAATTCAATGAATCAGAAAGAGTTCAGAATGGTGATTTAACTCTTTTTGATAATAAGATTTCCGATCTGGCTCTGGCAAAAATGAATAATTCAGAGCTCAGACTTTTGCGGAATATGGCTTATGCAAAATATGGTCACATTTTTAATTCTGAAGATTTAACGAAATTCTATTCTCAGTTTGACTGGTATAAACCGGAAAAAAAAGTTTCGGATAGTGAATTATCAGAAGAGGAGCTTAAACTTGTAAATAGAATTACAGTTTTTGAAACAAGGCAGGAAACAAAAGCTTCTCTAAAATTTGGAAAGGAAATAAATGGAGTCTGGCATATCTCTGCTGTAATGCCTGCAACCTGGGCTGACAGATTTGTAATTGAACCGGAAAATATAATGGAATTTCTGGTCAGTAATTTTGAAGAAAATCCGGTTGTAAAAGAATATCTTGGACATTATGAAATAAGGGGTAATGTCATAATCTTTAATGTTGATAGAATTGTTAAAAAAGATGCCACTATCAAACTGGAAGAAACACTTCAGTTCAAATTTCCAGTAACAGCTGTTTCTGAGGTTTCATTTATGGATGGTAAGCTGACAAGGCAGATGCTTAAAATTGGAAGCTATGAATATTATCTTTATTATAATGATCCCAGAAGCTGATATATAAAAAAAGGAGAAATAGAAAATGAAAAAAAGTATTTTTGGATTATTGTTGTGTTGTTTTTTAATCGGTGTTTTGTATGCTGATGACTACACATTGTCGAATGTTGATTCAAGATATATTGGAACTTACATTCCTGTTGATGTTGATAATCAGCTGAAAAAAACAAAGCTCATATATGATGCATTAAGTTTGGGATATCCTGTTCATCATGATGTTTTATTTCTTGGGAAAAATAAATGTTATAGTGATGCGGGTTTTCATGACGGCTATGCAATAACCAGTAGAGAATTTAAGAAATTCAGATTTGTTGAAAATGATAACGGAATCTTTTGTATTGATGACAAGGGAAATTCATACAGAAAAATTTCTGACACATTAAATGAACGCGGCTATGGATATACAGAATACAGGAACTATGTTTTGAATGTTGTTTTTGATTTTGCAAAAGATATGAAAAATATTCAAATCAAAGGAAGTGAAATAGTAATTGATGGTGTTGAATATTCTGTAAATCTGGATACTGTTTTTTGGGAAACTGAAAATGTTGTTCTCTGGCTTATTGCCAATAAGCAGAGTTATGCGCTTGTAAAGAATGGAATTAATGGAGAGCTTCACGGCTGTAAACGGGCAGAGGATGAGTTTTACTGGCTTGTAGATGAAAATGTCATAAAAGAATTTCCGCTTATGTTTGTTTCGGCTGGGGATAAACTTCCTGGATACTGGAGTTTACCAAAAGCTCAGATCCGGTATTTAAGAAATATGATTTATGCAAGACACGGCTATGTTTTTAAAAGTGAGGATTTAAAAGAAATCTTTGAAAATTTTTCATGGTATAAAGCAAATCCGAATTTTAAAGAAGAAGATTTGAATAAAGAAGAAAAGCGGTACATAGAGCAGTTATCGAAACGTGAGAAAGAAGTAAACTGAGAAATATTCTGACTGATTGCAAAAAACGCTTTTTGCCGTTATTGTAGTGCAAAGAGGTTTGACATGTTTAAGGATTGTCAGGGTGTGCCTTACCCGGTTTTTGCTAAAGGTGTTGTAAGTGAATGCGCTCCGGTGGTTGGAGCAGTTCCTTTTGGAAGTGTCTATTTATTGAAGGTTTTGCTGGAGGCTGGTTCTCAGGAGCCGGCTGCCGGTCAGTTTTATATGCTTCATGCGGTGCGTTCTGATGTGCTGCTTGGAAGACCAATCAGTGTTTATCATTCGGAAGTTTTAAGTGATGAAGACGGTTGCCGTGTTGAGTTGACTTTTTTGATTCTGCTGAAAGGCAAGGGAACTAAAGAGCTTTGTTGTCTTGATTTTGGTGACTTGGTGAATTTGATTGGACCATGCGGAAATAGATTTCCGACTCCTGAAGTTGAATATTTTGATCAACGAGTTCTCATCATTGGCGGCGGCATTGGCGTAGCTCCTGTTGCGGGTTTTGCAGAAACTCTCCCGGCAGGAAGCTATGACTTTTATGCTTCTTTCAAAAGTGGCAGCTACGGACTTGAAAATCTAAAAGCAGAAAAACTTGTTATAACAACAGATGATGGAAGTGTCGGTATTCACGGAATGCTGCCAGCGGCGCTTACAGAAGATGTTTTGCGCGAAGGTAACTACAGTGCAGTATACGCCTGCGGTCCGACTCCAATGCTTGCCTATATTCAGAAAATTTGTCAGGCAACAGGCGTGAAGTGCTGGCTCAGCATGGAAGCTCATATGGCCTGCGGTGTGGGTGTTTGTCTTGGCTGTGTAATTGATACTACTGAAGGTAAAAAGCGCTGCTGTAAGGAAGGTCCTGTTTTTGATGGTGACATTCTGATTTTTAAGCCGGTAAATGAAGTTGCAGGAATTAAGGTTCAGCCTCGTCGCGAACCGCTTGCAGAAAATGAAGAACCGGATCTCAGCGTAAATATTGCCGGAGTTAAATTCCAGAACCCTGTAATTGGAAGCTCCGGAACCTTTGGCTTTGGCGTTGAATATAAAACTCTTTTTGATGTAAACCGCCTTGGTGGTATTTCGAGCAAGGGTCTTACTCTTGAGCCACGCCAGGGTAACGACGGAATCCGTCTGCACGAAACTCCTGCAGGACTTATGAACAGCATTGGTCTGCAGAATCCTGGTATTCCACACTTTATTGAGCACGAAC